>NZ_KB902769.1:0-90000 GCF_000379585.1 Bradyrhizobium sp. WSM2793
TGCGGTACTATCTGCTGTCCAAATACATCTCCCCCAAGAGGTTGCTCCACGTCACCCGCAGCCATTGGGGCATCGAGAATCAGCTCCATTGGGTTCTCGACGTCCATTTCGCTGAGGATGGCAACCGCTCGCGCTGTGACCACGCCCCCGAGAATCTCGCCATTCTGCGCAGGCTCGCCCTCAATGTTCTGCGAACCCACCCGGATCGCGCTTCCCTCCGGCGTAAAATCAAGCGCGCTGGCTGGGACAACGCATTCCTCTTGGCCACCCTCAGCCATATGCGATAGCCCTGCCCTCCAGGGGAGGGTAAGAGAGCATGCCCCACGGAAGCTCTCTCAGAACAGCAGCCCTCACGCGGGCTTGAGCGAAGCCAGTGCGTTTTCCAGCAGAGCGCGCACGCGCGCCGCATCGCCGGATTTCACCACCGCGGGATCGAGATAGAGCTCCAGGCCCGGCGCGCGCTCGGTGATGACACCGCTTCGCTCGGCCGTCGCATCGCTCAGCGCGTCGACCGAATAGGGAATCACCTCGCGTCTAGTGGAGACAGCTCTGAGAACCAGGAGCCTATGCCGCATCGAGGGCTTGCATTGAGAGACCGGGTCTGGCTGGTTCTAGCTCCTGACAATCAGACCGGAACTCACCATGATCCAGTTCGACACGTTGCTGACCTATATCGCGGTGGTTCTCGGCCTCTTTCTCATTCCGGGTCCCGCGGTGCTCTTGGTGCTCGGGCGCGCGTCTGTGGGCGGGCATCGCGTCGGAATTGCCACCGGTCTTGGCATCGCTACTGGAGACCTGCTTCACACCGCGATGGCTACGCTCGGATTGTCGGCGGTGCTGATGACCTCGGCTCTCGCCTTCAGCCTGGTGAAGTACGCCGGCGCTGCCTACCTCATATATCTCGGCATCCGCGCGCTTATGGAAAGAGGCGAGGATATCAAGTTGGCGCAGTCGCGTTTGGTCGACGCGTCGCTCGCCTTCCGGCAGGCGGTGCTGGCCGAACTGCTCAACCCGAAGACGGCGCTCTTCTTCCTGGCCTTTCTCCCACAGTTCGTACATTCCGAGAAGGGCTCCGTCGTTGCCCAGCTTGCAATTCTTGGCCTCATCTTCGTCATCATGAGCGCGATCTACACCGCGTTGATCGCTCTTGTTGCCGGGCAAGTCGCTGGCTGGCTCACCCGTCATCGCAGCATCGGCCGCTGGCAGGGCCGCGTCATCGGGGCGATCTATCTGGGTCTTGGCGTTCGCATGGCCTTGCAGCAAAAGTAGCCTGATCGTTCCGCCCCGCCTGGAGAGACTCATGACCGAGACCATTCGCATCAAGCGCTTCCATGCGCGGCCCGTGATCGTGCCGATGAACCTGCCGCTGCAGACCTCGACCGGCGCGGTCGCCAAGGCCCCGCTGGTGCTGATCGACTGCGAGACCGACCAGGGCGCCCGCGGGCACGCCTATCTGTTCTCGATCACACCCTCGGCATTGAAGCCGCTGACGGCGATGGTCACGGAAATGTCAGACCTGCTTGCCGGCGACGAGCTGTTGCCGTTCGAGATCGAGCGCAAGCTGACCCAGCGCTTCACCCTGCTTGGCCTCGCCGGCCTGCAGCGGCTGGCGCAAGCCGGCATCGACATGGCGGCGTGGGATGCGCTTGCCCGCAGCAGAGGCCTGCCGCTGGCACGGCTGCTCGGCGGCGCGCCCAGGCCGGTCAAGGCGTACAATTCGAAGGGGCTCGGCATCATGCCCGCGCGCGCCGCGGTCGAGGAGGCGCACAAGCTGCTGGCCGAGGGATTTCAGGCCGCCAAGATCCGCGTCGGCCGGCCCGATGCGCGGGAGGATCTCGCCGTCGTCCGCGCGGTGAGAAAGGCCGTCGGCGACGAGGTGACGCTGATGTGCGACTACAATCAGGCACTGACGGTGACCGACGCCATCCGCCGCGGCGAGATGCTCGACGACGAGGGCTTGAGCTGGATCGAGGAGCCGATCCGCCACGACGATTATGCCGGCTGCGCCCGCATCGCCGACGCACTGCATACGCCGGTGCAGATCGGCGAGAATTTTGACAGCGCCTTCTCGATGCAGGCGGCGCTTTCCGCGGAAGCCTGCGATTACGTGATGCCCGACGTGCAGCGCATCGGCGGCGTGACCGGATGGCTGCGCGCCGCATCGCTCGCGCATGCTGCCGGCATCGAGATGTCCTCGCATCTGTTCTCCGAAGTGAGCGCGCATCTGCTCTGCGTGACGCCGACGGCGCACTGGCTGGAATATGTCGACTGGGCCGACGCTGTGCTGTCGACGCGGCTCAAGATCAAGGACGGCTTTGCGCTGCCGAACGAGGAGCCCGGCAACGGGATCGCGTGGGACGAGGCGGCGGTTGCCAAATATCTCGTCAGATAACGCTGCCCGCTATGACCGAACAGCGGCAATCATGTTCAGCTCGACCGGCGCCCCTCGCGGCAACTCGGCGACGCCGACGGACGTCCGCGTATGACGACCGCGCTCGCCGAGGCGTTCGATCAGCCGGTCGGAGGCACCGTTCATGACTTGCGACTGCTGGGTAAATCCAGGCGCTGAAGCGACGTATCCAACGAGCTGCAGGACCTGGACGATCCGGTCCTCTCCGCCTGTGGCGTGATTGATGGCGGAGATGCAGAGATCAGCGCAAAGGGCAGCAGCTTCCTGTGCGGCCGCGATATCGACGCCTGCTCCGACCTTGCCCACATACAGCAGGTCTTCGCCGCGACGCGGCAGCTGGCCACTGACATAGGCGAGCCCGCCATGGATGATCACCGGCAAGTAGTTGCCGCCGGGCTTATTCACGCTGCTCATCTCAATAGCCTGCCTTCTCTTCATATCCGGCGGAGCGACGCATTTCGCCGCACGCGATAGCTCGATCGCACCAGCTCGCCGTGGCGGATGACCGGACAATGACAGGCTGCGAATCATGGAGCAAGCCTGCGAAGGTGATCAGGCCTGGCGTGAAGACCTTACTTTCGCGCATTGCACGGAGGCGGCGCGCGCGATAACGATCCGTCATGACCATTTGGCGCCCTCATCCCCACATCCGCGTCGTCGCGATCGGCCTGCACTGGCGGGACGGGCGCCTGCTGGCGGCCGAAATTCGCGACGATGCCGGGCGGATCAAGGGCGTACGCCCGCTCGGCGGCGAGATCGAGTTCGGCGAGAGCTGGCGCGCTGCGCTGATGCGCGAGCTCAACGAGGAGCTCGGCATCGACGTCACCATCGCAAGCGAGCCGTTGGTGCTGGAGAACATTTTTGTGCACGAGGGATCGACCGGGCACGAGGTGATGTTCATCTGCGAGGTGGAGTTTCCTGACGGCGCCTTCGCCGGTGAGGACCGCATCGACTTCCTCGAGGACAATGGAGAGCCGATCGTCGCGCGCTGGTTCAACCTTGCCGAGCTCGACGTGGACGGCGGACCGAGCCTTTATCCGACCGGGTTGAAGGATGTGCTGCTGGGAGCAAAAGACGGCGGGACGTGAGAGGCGCTCCCTCACCGGCCCTCGCCGCCATCGCGCCGATAGCGGAAGTCGCAATGGGACGCGCCTTGCATGATCGTCTGCGTCCGCGCGAGCTTGATGTCGGGACCAAAGCCTTCCGCGGTCGCAAAATCGGCCGTGCAGATCAGGAGGAAGCCGAGCTCCGGTTCGCCGAGCGCTTTATAGAATTCGGCATAGGCGCAGCGCTTGACGTCGAAGGCAAAGGCATCATGCGACTGCTCGATGACGTCATAGGCGAGCGCGTCATCGCGGGAGTAGGTCTTGAAGGCAGACGATACCGCCTTGCCGAGATCGGCTTCGCTCTCTCCCTGGCTCTTGGCCTTCCAGAATTCCTCGCCGAAGCCGCGATAGAGATCGCCGAGCGCCTTGCGCACCAGCGCGTTGGCGCGCGCCTCGCCGAGCTCGGCCTGGAGCGCCTTGACCAGCGGCACCAGCACCTGGGCCTGGATTTTTGCTTGCTCGATGACGGATATGCTCATGGGCGGGCTCGCGTCGGAAGGCCACATCGCAGCCAGGATGGAGCGCAAGCATAATCTCCGCGGCGAGGATTGGCTAACTCTCGGCCGGGTAGGCCAGGCGGCCGTCAGCCACGCCCCGCGCCACCGGGTTCATTTCGGCCGGTTTGACCTGCCCGGGACCGAGAATGTGGAACACCGTCTCGCCGGCGGCGAGCAGGTAGTCGGTGATGATCCGACGGTGACATCGCCACCACAATGTCTCCGCGCACATGATGGCGCAGCGCTCCACCTGCCCGACGGCGCGCAGATGTGCGAGCCCTTCGTGAAAGGCCGCGCCCATCGCGTGGTCGGCGTAATTGTGAAAGCTGACGTTCTGCCAGAAGGCATTGGTCTCGCGCGGCACCTCGCGCTTGCGGCTGCGCAGGCCGCCGAGCGAGGCAATGTGCTCGTAGCCGATCGAAGCAGCCGCGAGCGATTGCGGCAGGGTCTCGCGATTGTACTGCGGGTTGGTACGGGAGCGGGGCACGGTCCGAACGTCAGCCACGAAGGTGACCGCGCTGTGCTGCAACAATTCGAGGAATTCCTCGATCGAACGTGTGGCGTGGCCGATGGTGAAGAACGGATGAGCCATGGTGACACCTCGACCGCTCGGCTCGCCGGCCGTCAGCTTTTCAACGACCGCAATGCGCGGCCCTTGTGCAGGGCGACGTGATCGGTCTTGTCGCTCCTGATCTCGTACTGCGGATCGTCGGGCGTGGCGTGATGGACGTAGCCCTTGTAATCGACGTCGGCGGTGTGCACGCGCAGGATATGGCCGCGCACCCGGCCGGCCTCGGAATTCCAGCTGACGTGGTCGCCGACGGCAAACCTTTTTCCGGGGGTCTTGGACATGGCGGATCAATGCGCGGCAGCACCGGCCTGTTCCAGGGGGCAAGCCCCCGACCGCGCGGGGCAGGCTAAATCCCTGCGGCAATCCACCAAGGCGTGGGCAACGAAGACGTGATGCAGCGGCGACCGCGGATCGCGCGATCCTGAAAGGTCGGCGAGGCGATCGATGATATTACGGCTATCATTCAAAACGAGAGGTGACCATGCCCCCTTCCGAGATGTCTCGAGGCTCCATCAGGCCGCGGCCATCTGGACGATGCCGTCGTGCTGCGGCAGCGACCGCAGCGCTGGTGCTCGCCGCAACGTTCTGGTCAGCAGGAGGGGCGCAAGCTGCCGCAAATGACGCCGAGGCACGAGCGATCTTCGAAAAATTCATCGCCGTGCAGAATGCGCATGATGCGGACGATGTGAAGGTGATGCTCTGGAATTCGCCCGGCACGCTGTTGTTTGCGAGAGGCATCGAGACGCGAGGCCGCGATGCGGTCGCCACCCGCTTCAAGGCCTATTACGAGGGCACCTGGCACCTCGAACCCGACATGTCGAAATTCCACGTTGCGGTGATCTCGAACGAGGTGATGCAGATCCTCGTTCCAATCGTTTTCACACGCGGCCTTCCGGGCAAGCCATCGCAACAAAATACGTTTCTGATCAGCCAGACCTACGTTCAGGATGCGACCGGCTGGCACGTCGCCTCCATCCTGCCGGTGGCGAACACGGAACTGAAATGATGGCCGGGATGGGCCTCTGGAGGGGCAACCCGGATTGCGCTTCGCTCCATCCGGGCTACGGGCTGTCCAGCGAAACCGAGCAAGACGCCCCAGTCCGTCTCCGCTCTTCGAGCTACGCCGGACACGCTTCGCATTGAGATCGTGGCTTGCCGAGCCGTAGCTCGCGGCGGCAGCCCGCCTGCGCCCTTCGGGCGGGCTCAGTTGTTCGACTGAGAGGAAGCAGACGCGCCAGTCCGTCTCCGCTCTTCGAGCTACGCCGGACACGCTTCGCCGCAATTTTCCAGGCTGTGCCACGCGAAGCCGAAGGCGAAGCGTGGTGGGCACGACAGGGATCGAACCTGTGACCCCTACCATGTCAAGGTAGTGCTCTCCCGCTGAGCTACGTGCCCTAATAGTCCACTTACGTCGGGTGGGGTCCCTATAACGGACGAGGGGACCCTGCGCAAGGACGGAACGGGGCCGATTTAAGCCGCCAGCATCTTGTTCACTTCGCTGACCAATTCGCGCAGATGCACGGGCTTGGACAGCACCTTGGCGTTCTTGGGGGCGTCCGAATCCGAGTTCAGGGCGACCGCGGCGAAGCCGGTGATGAACATGATCTTGATGTCGGGGTCGAGTTCCGAGGCCCGGCGGGCGAGCTCGATGCCGTCCATCTCCGGCATCACGATGTCGGTGAGCAGCATCTCGAACGGCTCTTCCCGCAACCGCTGATAGGCGGCCATGCCGTTGTCGTGGGACGAGACCTGAAAACCGGCGTTTTCCAGCGCCTTGACCAGGAAACGGCGCATGTCGTTGTCGTCTTCGGCGAGCAGGATTTTTGGCATGGCAGGAAACGTCGAATCCCCAGAGGATATCAGCAGAGCTTACTAAGCCGGACAGAGGGTAAATTTGGGGTGAAAATCTTAACCCCAAGCCGGCTGCGCTGCCGGCTCCTTGTGAACCGGAATGCTGCTCGAATCAATCGAGCCCCCGGCGCATCCCCGCTTCCCTGCCCACACGGTTAAGACATGTTCCAGCACCAATCACATCTTTTCGCTTGGCAGAATGGTTGCGATTCCGGACAATGACGACACATAAGAGCCGCATCGATCGGCCGAATCAATTCGATCCGGGGCCCGGATCCTGCCGCTAAGGGACGAAGCCTGAGAAGATGACCCGGTTTGACGGCGAGGTGTCGCCAGCCTTCGAGATCGTTGAGCCCGCGCAATGGCGCGCGCCTGTCATCTTCAACTCGCCCCATTCCGGCTCGACCTATCCGGACGAATTCCTCGCGGCGTCCAGGATCGACCTGCCGACGCTACGGCGGTCCGAAGATTCCTTCATGGACGAGCTGATCGGCCATTTGAGCGAGCGCGGCTTTCCGACCGTGCGGGTCAACTTTCCCCGCTCCTATGTCGACGTCAATCGCGAGCCCTATGAGCTCGATCCCCGCATGTTCAGCGGACGGCTGCCGAGCTTTGCCAATACCCGCTCGATGCGGGTCGCCGGTGGCCTCGGCACCATTCCGCGCGTGGTCGGCGACGGCCAGGAGATCTACCGCGACCGCATCCTGGTCGACGATGCGCTGGGGCGGATCGAAACGCTATACAAGCCCTACCACCGCGCGCTGCGCCGGCTGATCAACAAGGTGCACCAGATGTTCGGCACCGTGGTGCTGGTCGACTGCCATTCGATGCCGTCGGTCGGCGTGTCCCGCGACGAGCCGCGCCGGCCCGACGTCGTGATCGGCGACCGCTACGGCACGAGCTGCACCCCACTTCTGCCCGACCGGGTCGAGGAGACCATGACCGGCCTCGGCTATTCGATCGGCCGCAACAAGCCCTATGCCGGCGGCTTCATCACCGAGCATTACGGCAATCCCGCGAGTGGCCTGCACGCGGTGCAGCTCGAGCTCAACCGCGCGATCTACATGGACGAGCGGCGGCGCGAGCGGAGTGCGCGCTTTGCGCAAGTGGCGTCCGACTTCGGCGTTCTCGCCGACGTGCTCGCGACCACGATTCCGTTCGGCGATCTCGGCCCGTTCCAGGCCGCGGCGGAATAGGCGCCGGCCTTCCTTCGTCAGATCGTATTGCCTGTGATTGGCGCGAGCGCGCCTTCGCTTCGCTTTCGCTGCGCAGGTTGGAACGAAAACAGAGGCGCAAAGAAAAAAGGGCCGCTCGCGAATGACGCAAGCGGCCCAAGTCTAGGGAGGAAACGCCCAAGGAGGGCAGCGGTAACGCCAAGCGCTACCGCACCGCAACAATATGCGACCGCGACGCACAAAGTGCAAGGGCTTTCGAGCCGTTTCCCATGCAGTACACACATGGCTCAATTGCTTCTATGGAAACCCAGATTCAGTTTCTTTGATAAGGAAATTCAATGGGTTGATAGTCATTTGCATACGAACAAGGCATATTCGGAACTAAGTTTTCAACTCTGTGATCGATATTTGGCCAGCAGATGACTTGGATGGGGCAGCCGCCTTCGGCATCCAAAATACCAGGGTGCAAGATCAAGACAGCGCTGCACGCGCGAGGCGAATTGAGCTAGGCAGGAGCGAGCTCCATCCAACTTTCGCTTTGAGGATTTGGCCTGTGACGGTGATCGACTTCTCCGCCTTCATCGGACGGCTCGCCACCGCCTCCGGCGAAACTATCCTGCCGTTCTTCCGCACCTCGCTGTCGATCGACGACAAGAGCAAGACCAAGGATTTCGACCCCGTCACGGAGGCCGATCGCGCCGCTGAGGCGGTGATGCGCCGGCTGATCAAGGCCAACTTCCCCCAGCACGGTATCGTCGGCGAGGAATTCGGCAACGAGCGCGAGGACGCCGACTATGTCTGGGTGCTCGACCCCATCGACGGCACCAAATCCTTCATCGGCGGCTTTCCGATCTGGGGAACGCTGATCGCGCTGCTGCACAAGGGCGCGCCGGTCTACGGCATGATGCACCAGCCCTTCATCGGCGAGCGCTTCTCCGGCGACAACGGTTCGGCCAACTACAAGGGCCCGTCCGGCGAGCGCCGGCTCCAAGTCCGCCGCTGCGCCTCACTTTCGGAAGCCACGACCTACACCACCAGCCCGCTTCTGATGAACGACCGCGACCGCGCCATTTTCAGCCGTATCGAGCAGGGCGCGCGTCTGTCGCGCTATGGCGGCGACTGCTACTCCTATTGCATGCTGGCGGCCGGCCACGTCGATCTCGTGGTCGAGACCGAGCTGAAGCCTTACGACATCGCAGCGCTGATCCCGATCGTGACCGGCGCCGGCGGCGTCGTCACCACCTGGGAAGGCAAACCGGCCCAGGGCGGCGGCCGCATCGTCGCGGCCGGGGATGCCAGGGTTCACGAAGAAGCACTGAAGCTGCTCAACCAATAACAAACGCGGGCGGAGGCTTGCATGACCATCTCACGCAGGCTTCTTCTTGGATTATGGCTGCTGCTGCCGTCAGTGGCGTCTGCGCAGAATTTTCCGACGAAGCCGATCAAGCTGATCGTGCCGTTCCCGGCCGGCGGGCCCAACGACATCATCGCGCGGGTGATCGGCCAGCGCATGTCGGAGCTGTCAGGGCAGCCGGTGCTGATCGACAATCGCGGCGGCCAGGGCGGCGTGCTCGGCACCGATGCGGTCTCCAAGGCCGCCCCCGACGGCTACACCATCGCGATCTCCTCAGCCGGCGCGCTCGCGATCAGCCCGAGCATGGAGAAAGTCGCCTACGACACCTTGAGCGACCTCACCCCGGTGACGCTGGTTGCGACCGTGCCGGAAATGCTCGTGGTCGCCACCAACGTGCCCGCCAAGGACATCGGCGAATTGATCGCGCTCGCCAAGGCGCAGCCGGGAAAGCTCAACTTCGCCTCCTCCGGCGCTGGCAGCCTGCCACACCTCGCTGGAGAGCTGTTCAAGCTGACGGCGAAGATCGACATCGTCCATGTGCCCTATCGCGGCGCAGCTCCGGCGGTGAACGATCTCTTGGGCCAGCAGGTGCAGATGACGTTTCTCGATCTCCCCGTGCTGCTGCCGCAGGTCAAGGCCGGCGCGCTGCGTCCCATTGCGGTCGGCTCGGTCGCGCGGGCGCCGACCGCGCCCGATGTGCCGACCACCGCGGAAGCGGGTTTTGCCGGCCTCCACATCGAGAACTGGTACGGCATGGTCGCACCGAAGGGCACGCCGAAGGAGATCGTCACGGCGCTGCATGGCCTCGCCACCAAGGCGATGGCGGATCCGGCGGTGAAGGGAAAGCTCGCCGCCCAGGGCGCGACGCTGGTCGGCGACGAGCCGGAGCACTTCCGGCAGTTCATCGCGGACGAGACCGCGAAATGGGCCAAGGTGATCAAGGACGCCGGCGTGGAGACGGCGAAGTAGGGCCGGCTGACGGGCCGCTGGCGGCCGACCTCGCCGAACACGATGTGCCGCGACCCCAGGCGTGCCGAGCCCATTTGGAACGCCGCCTCACTGGCCGCGTTTCAATGTCGAAATTGGAGATTTCCATGAAGCGTCGTTTGCTGATAGCTGCCGCCACTCTGTCGTTCGTGGCGTGCCTTGGCTGTTCGACCTCGGCAGTTGCGCAGGATCGCTACTGCCTCCAGGGCCGGACCTGGGGCTATCCGGGCAATTGCCAGTTTGCCAGTTACGCTCAATGCATGGCGACCGCCTCGGGCACGCACGCCTATTGCGGCATCAACCCGCGCTATGCCCAGGCACGCCGTTACAGGGAATACCGGTAAGTAACCTCCGCTAAGGCGAGCCGTGCCATGGACCCGGAGCGATCCCTGACGGCCGTGGTCTTCTCCGGCGGCCTGGGCCTAAGTGCCTATCATGGCGGGGCATTCGAAGCCCTGACTGATCTGGCACCGCGGATCGATTGGGTGGCCGGTTCATCGGCGGGCGCGATCACGGCAGCCTTGATCGCGGGAAGCGGTCACGCCATCCATCGGCGCAATGGTGGTGATGTCCCAGTTCGCCAAGACGGCTTCCTGCACAGGATTGCGCTGCGCGATAAATACAAGGGATTTCGGCCGGTCCTGGCGGTGGCCGGAATCGTCCCAAATATGCCGATGCAGGAGCAGACGTAAGTTGGGGTCGGACATGCTGTAGCCGACCAACAGCAGCATGCTTCCCAAGGCGTCGGCGCGGAAACGGATATCTAGCGGGGAATTGAGCAATCCGGAGAAAGACCCGATCGATCCGAAGCGGCCACCGGTCGACCTGGAGAAATGGCAGAAATCGAACACGCACTAGGCGCGGTCTGTCAGGACGTCGCTCCTCGATCGCGACGGCACTGCTCACACCGTCTCTGCCCTTAAATGCTCCACCAGCATCTTGGCCGGCCGTGGCAGCGCCTTGAAGCTGCGCGCGCAGATCACGAGGCGGCGGTTGGCGAAGGCATCGCGCAGGCGGACGATGGCGAGATGCATCAGCTTGGCGCAGCGGCGGGCGGCGGATTCGGGCACGAGGGCCACGCCGACATCGGCGGCGACCATCTGGCAGATCGCGTCGAAATCGCGCAGGCGTGCGCGGAAATGCGGGCGCATGCCGAGCCGCGCCGCGTGCTTCGAAATATGCATCTGAAGCGCGGTGGCGCTGGTCAGCCCGACGAACTCGCACGCCCCCGCCTCCTGGAAATCGATCTGGCGGCGGCCGGCGAACGGGCCGCGGCGCGAGGTCACCAGCGCCAGGCGGTCCTCGCTGAACACGAAGCGCTCGATATGATCGGGCAGCGCGTGCTCGGCGGCGAAACCGAGATCGGCCGCGCCTGCGGTGATCGCGGCCGCGATGTCGGTGCTCTCGCGCTCCTCGATGTCGACGGCGATGTCGCGATGCTCGCGCAGGAAGCCGGCCAGCGCCTTCGGCAGATGCTCGGACAGGCCGGAGGTGTTGGCGAGGAAATGCACACTGGCGCGCACGCCAGAGGCAAAGCCGGCGAGATCGCCCCGCATGGCGTCGATCTGGTGGATGACCAGCCGCGCATGGTCGAGCAGGCTTTCGCCCGCCGCGGTCAGCTCGACGCCGCGCCGCCCGCGCTTGAGCAGCGCGACCCCGAGCGCGTCCTCGAGCCCCTTGATGCGCGCGCTGGCCGAGGCCAGGGCCAGATGCGACCGCTCCGCGCCGCGGGTGATGCTGCGCTGGTCGGCGACCGCGATGAACAGCTGGAGGTCGACGAGGTCGAAACGCATGGCAGGTCTCTTTCTTGTTGTTGGAGCACGATCTTGACGGAAAACCGCTGCGCACTTTGCGCTGACGCGGCCCTGCGGGTCCGGATCATGCGCCAGCCTTCGTCTCCAACGAAGGCTTGCTCCGTAACCTCCAGATTGTGCGTCGGCGCGGCTTCGGTCAATGTGCAGGCATGATCGACCCGCTTCTCATTGTCATCGCCGCCGTCTTCCTGGTCGCCGGATTCGTCAAGGGCGTGGTCGGGCTCGGCCTGCCGACCGTGTCCATGGGCCTGCTCGCGGTGAGCATGACGCCCAGCCGCGCGATCGCCATCGTCATCGTGCCCGCCATCGTCACCAACATCTGGCAGACCTTCGTCGGCCCTCATCTGCGCGACATCCTGAAGCGGCTGTGGCCGCTGATGATCGGCACCGTGATCGGATGCTGGCTCAATGCCGGCGCGCTGACCGGCCCGCATGCGCGCTACGGCACGATCGTGCTCGGCGTCCTGCTCGTCATCTATGCCGTGATCGGTCTGAACAAGCTCCAATTCCGCGTCGCGCAGCAAAACGAGAAATGGGTGGGCGGCGTGGTCGGTGTCGTCACCGGCGTGATCTCGGCCTCGACCGGCGTGCAGGTGATCCCCTCGATGCCGTTCATGCAGGCGATCGGCATGGAGAAGGACGAGCTGGTTCAGGCGCTCGGCGTGTTCTTCACGACAGCGACGCTGGCGCTGGCCTTCAACCTCACCGCCGTTGGCCTGTTGACGCCAGCCAATGTCGTGCCGGGCGCGGTGGGCATGGCCATGGCTTTTGCCGGCATGTTCGTGGGACAGTCGGTGCGGGCGCGAATGCCGGCGGAAGCGTTCCGCCGCTGGTTCCTGATCGCGATGATCCTGCTCGGCCTTTATCTCGCCGGCAGCGCGGTGGCGAAGGAATTCGGCTAGGGCAGACCGTAGGGTGGGCAAAGCGAAGCGTGCCCACCCATTTTTTGTGACCGAGAGAGGCGGTGGGCACGGCGCAAGTCCGCCTTTGCCCACCCTACGCAGCTTCCCTCATCCGTTCGAACGAGCTACCGCGTCTCCAGCATGGCGACGCGGATGCCGAGATAGATGAAGAGGCCGCCGAGCGCGCGGTTGACCCAGGCGATCGCACCCTCGGACTCGCGGAGCCGGTGGGCGGCTTTGGCCGCGAACGCGGCCAGCACCAGGCACCACAGCGTCCCCGTAGAGATGAAGATCAGGCCGAGCGTCAGGAAGGCGAGCGGCTTGTGCGGTGAATCGGCCGCAACGAATTGCGGCAGGAAGGCCAGGAAGAACAGCGCGACCTTGGGATTGAGCGCGTTGGTGAAGACCCCTTGGAGGAACACCCGCCGCAGCGAGCTTCGCACCGGCTCGTCGATCGACACCGCCAGCACAGGACGCGACCACAGCATCTGAATCCCGGTGAACACGAGATAGGCCGCGCCGACCAGCTTCAGGATCGAAAAGGCGGTCGACGAGGCCATGAGCAGGGCCGAAAGGCCGATCGCGGCGGCCGCGACATGGACAAAACAGCCGCAACTGATGCCGAATGCGGCCGCGGCGCCGCCCCGCCAGCCCATCTGCATGCTGCGACCGATGACGTAGACGGAATCAGGCCCCGGCGTGATGTTGAGCAGCACGCCCGAGAGGATGAAGAGCCCGATTTCGTGAATGCCCAGCATGCAAAAGGTGCCCCTGCCGCCCGTTCGTGCGGTCGCAATTCCGCTTAGTCGGTTCGGCCGCCGCCGTCCACCGCCGGGATTGCGGAGGATTTACCTCGAATTTGCAATGCGGATCATGCTTCCGCTCGGCCACATCTGCTTTATAAAGGCGAGGTTCTTGAAATGCGGGATTCGAGCCGACTTGCCACGCCGTGGCCAGTCCCAGGTCCCTTCACGATCACTTATCGATCCCTTGGAGCTTCCGGGATATGGAAAGACGTCTGGCCGCCATCGTCTGCGCCGATGTCGCCGGCTATTCGCGCATGATGGGCAGCGACGAGGCCGGCACCCATGCCGCCTTCAAGGCCCATCGCAGCGCGATCCACCCGATCATCCTCAATCACGGCGGCCGTGTCGTGAAGAACACCGGCGACGGCTTCCTGCTGGAGTTCCCCTCGATCGTCGGCGCCACCGAGGCCGCGATCGCGATGCAGACGCTGATGGCGGAGCGCAACCACCATCTGCCGGCTGACCGCGCCATGCAGTTCCGCCTCGGTATCCATATGGGCGACGTCATCGCCGATGAGGACGAGGTATTCGGTGACGATGTCAACATTGCCGTCCGTCTGGAATCGGTGGCGAGTCCGGGCGGCTTTGCGATCTCGGCCAAGGCCTACAAGGAGGCGAGCAAGCATCTCAGCGTGCCGCTGGTCGACGCCGGCAATCATCGCTTCAAGAACATCAAGGATGCGGTCGGGGTCTGGACCTGGACACCCGAGGGTGCGCCGGCGCTCGCGCCCGAGCTCCGGGAGGCGTCCGCCCTCTCGCAACAGTACCGCACCGCGATCGTCGGCGTGCTGCCGTTCGCCAATCTCAGCGATGCCCAGGACGAGTATTTCTCCGACGGCCTCACCGAGGATTTGATCCACGCGCTGTCGCTGCAATCCTTCTATCGCGTGCTGAGCCGCAACTCGACCTTCGCCTTCAAGGGCAGGAACACCAGCACCCGCCTGATCGCGCGCGAGATCGACGCCACCTATTTGATCCAGGGCTCGGTGCGGCGCGCCGGAGCCAAGATCCGCGTCACCGCCGAGCTGATCGCGCCGGAGACCGGCGAGCAGCTCTGGACCGGCCGTTACGACCGCGACATCGGCGACTTCTTCGCGATGCAGGACGAGATCACGACCAATCTGTCCGCCGCCATCGCCACCGAGATCGTCCGTGCCGAAGCCTCGGCGCCCGCGCGACTCTCGACCGACGTCACCGCCTGGGATCGCTTCCTCAAGGGGCTGTCGCATTACTACCGGCAGACCAAGGAGGACCTGGCCACCGCCGTCGATCTGTTTCGGGAAGCCATCAGGGTCGATCCCAAACTGTCGATCGCGCACGCCTATCTCGCCACGATCCAGATCCAGAGCATCCAGTTCGGCTGGGTCAAGGGCTCGCGAGAGATGTGGGCCGAGGCGATGAACCTCGCCGAAACCAGCGTCCGGCTCGACCCGCGCTCGTCCTTTGCGTTCTCGATCCTGTCCTGGGCGCACGCCATGGAAGGGCATTATGAGGCGGCGATGGACGCGGCCAAGCGCGCGCTCGCGCTCAATCCCTACGACATGGGCGCGCGCGGCGTGCTCGGCATCTGCCATTTCGTCATCGGCGAGCACCGGGAGGCGATCGAGCTGTTCTCGATGGCCGCGCAACGCGACAACAGCGACCCGCGCTACCAATGGGCGGCACTGAACGCCTTCAGCCATTATCTGTTGCGCCAATATGACGCGACCCTGTCATGGGCGCGCGAGCAGCTCTACATCAACCCCAACCACATGCAGGCGCTGGCGATCCGCGCCGCAGCCCTGGCACAATTGGGCCGGAGCGCCGAGGCGAGCGAGGCGACCGGCGTGCTGATGGGCAACTACCCGACCCTCAATGTCGATCGTCACTTGCGCAACTTCCACTGGAAGCGGCCCGAGGATCTCGCCCATTATCGCGAGGGGCTGCTGAAGGCCGGCGTGCCGCTCGGCAAGCTGACGCTGGTGCAGAGCGACGTCAAACGCGTCGCCGAATCCTGACCGGCAGACCGCGGTCCTCCACGGTGTTCCCTCAGTCTTTGGCCAGACCCGCCTGCTCTTGTTGACAGGACAGTGAATTCGGCCACACTTCGCCACACGCTGAAGTAGTATAATCTGATGTCGGTTTGTTAGGACTTTCCGCGCTTGATCGGCGCCTCATTTCACGATTCGCTGTTTTCAGGATTTTGGGCCATGCATGACCCCGCTTCGAAGCCGCCGTTCGATCCCTCGATCCAGGTCTCGCCGAACAATCCCTGCCCATTCCTGCGCGGCCTCGTCGGCGAGGGCTTCGTCGAGGGCGGCACCGTCCCGCTCGGCAAGCTGTCGGAGACGATCGCGAACGCGACCGGCGAGACCGGGCTGAAGAAGGCGTCTGCCCGGCTCCAGGTCCGCGGCGTGGCGCTCATCGCCAATGGTCTCGGTCACATCCTCAAGAGCATCTTTTCGGGCGCGCAGCTCGATGCGCTGCGCGGGGGCCCGCTGGACAAACGCGGTGCCGGCTCGCGCATCCTCGGCGTCGACGGCAAGGTCAACGACGACGAGATCGCTCGGTTCGCGAGTTTCGGCCGGACTTACACCGATCCGAATGGCGGCTCCGAGCTGGGCCTCAACGCCTCGGAAATCGAAATCTTCATGCGCGACAACCTCAAGCGCGCCGGCAGCGCCGCGCGCTGGTACTACCCGCTGCTGATGAAGTTCGAATGGCCGATCCTCCTGAAGATCATCGGCAAGGGCACGGGCGAGGATCGCTATCTCGGCGTTGCCGACGTGCGCACGCTGTTCAACGAGCGCCAATTCCCCGCGCGCATCAACCAGCGGCTGGTCCCGCCGGTGCTATCCACCTGCCAGCGCGTGGTGCGGGGCGCCCTCAAGCTTGCGGCCTTGCTGATCGCCGTCGGCCTCGTTGCTCTTGTCGCGGTGGCCGAATTCCCCAATCAGATTCGCGCCATGCTGCCGCAGAAGGGAATTCTCGTAAATCTCCTGCCGCCGCCCTTGCCCGCGGTCCCGGAGACGAAGGCCGCCTTCTGGCTCGAGCAAAACTGGTCGCTGAAGGACCGGCACTGGTTCCACCATGCCAGCCAGGGCACCGCGACCTTCCCCGTGCCCTATGAATGGTTCATGGCGCTGGAGCAGCCACGCCTTCATCTGTTCTCGAAGCCCGGCATGATGAAGGACAGCGCCTACCTCGAAGGCTTCGGCTTTATTCCCAGCCCGCAATCGATCCAGACCGACACGACGACGTTGCGCCGCTTCGGTTACGCCAATGTCTACGAGACGACGCAGGTGCCGGACTGGTCGACCAGATGGACGCCGGTGGAGAACGTCGACGGCCTGCCGGTCGGTTTCGCGCGTATGACCGGCGTCGTCGATCCCGCGACCGGCCGTCGCGAGGAAGACAAGATCGGGCTGACCTGCGCGGCCTGCCACACCGGCCAGATCCATTACCAGGGCGTGGATGTGCGCTTCGACGGCGGCCCGGCCATGACCGACCTGAAGAAGCTGGAGCTCTCGACCGGCCTGTCGATCGCCTACACCCTGTATGTCCCGTTCCGCTTCCAGCGCTTTGCCGATCGCGTGCTCGGCCCCGATGCCAGCAAGACTGACCGCGCCGCACTCAAGCAGAAGCTCAGCGCGATCGGCACGTTCCTGATTGACTGGGCGAAAACCCAGCAAAAGACGGTTGAAAGCAAGAAGACCTGGAACGGCAGGCAGCAGCAGGACACGGAGGAAGGGTTCGGCCGCCTCGACGCTCTCAATCGCATCGGCAACCAGGTCTTCTCGCAGGATCTCGCGCTGAGCGGGATCAAGGGCTTCGAGAAGAACCTGCATGCCCAGGATGCTCCGGTTAGCTACCCCGCGATCTGGACCGTGCCCTGGTTCAAATTCGCCCAGTACGACGCGTCGATCGAGCAGCCGTTGATCCGCAACGCCGGCGAAGCGCTCGGCGTGACGGCGCTGCTCAACCTGTCCGACGCCTATCCGGAGGACCGGCTGTGGCGGTCCTCAGTGAACATCAGGACACTCGGCTGGATCGAGGACATGCTGAGAGGCCCCGATCCGTTCAAGCCGGCCGATTCCTCTGCCGATCCGAAATTCGGCGGCCTGCTGGCGCCGCAATGGCCCTCTCAGATCCTCGGCGACGCATGGAGGATCGATCAGGCCAAGGTCGAGAACGGCCGCAAGATCTACACCGAGATGTGCTCCGGATGTCACCTGCCGGCCATCAACACCAAGGCTTTCTGGTCCTCGACTCATTGGGAGGCGAGCGGCGACAGCAAGGTCCTGAACGCGGTCACGATTCCCCTCAAGGAGATCAAGACGGATCCCGAACAATCCCTTGTTCTCAGCAACAGGATCGTCGATGTGCCCGGCTTCCTGAAGGTGAATACGGCCGACCTCCAGAAATGGTGGCAATGCGACATCCCGACCGCGAGCAAATCGCCCAATGAGATGGTTTATGCGCTCGGGCTCATGACGGTGGTCGATCTCGTCGCCCGCAAATGGATGGACGACGAGAAGGTCCCGGAGGCCGAACGGGCGAAATTGTGGAATCTCGCGCGCAAGAATTGTCTCAATCCGGCGCCCGACCCGCGCTATCGCGCGCGGCCATTGAACGGCATCTGGGCAACGGCGCCTTACCTGCACAACGGTTCGGTGCCTTCGCTGTATTGGTTGCTGAAGCCGGCGAACGAGCGCCCAACCAAATTCTGTATGGGCCGCCGCGACTATGATCCCGTCACCGTCGGCTTTGCGGTGACCGCGGATGAGACGTGCAAGACGGGCGAAACGCAGTTCTCGGCGGGGTCGGAGAAGGACCCGGTCCAGGGTAACAGCGTGCTCGGCCATTCCTTCGAGCGCAAGGAAGGCGAACCGAAACGCGACGGCGTCATCGGCCGCATGTTCAAGGACGATGCCGAGCGCTACGATCTGATCGAGTATCTGAAGACGCTGTAGATGATCTTCACCTCTCCCCGCTTGCGGGGAGAGGTCGAATTCGATTGCAGATCGAATTCGGGTGAGGGGGACTCTCCGCGAATCCAACTCTCACCGCCCCGCGGAGACTCCCCTCACCGCGACCCTCTCAGCGCGAGCGAAGCTCGTCGCGTCCCCGCATCCGCCTTCGCCAAGGCTTCGGCGGACATGAGCGGGGCGAGGGCGAAGGTCCCCTCACTTAAACAACGGCGTGCCCGGCACGAAGGCGTCGAAGGCGGCCCAGAACTGGGAGCGGTAGCGGTCCTGCTCCTGGAGGATCTCGTGCTTGGCGCCGGCGATCACGAGATGGGAGCCGGCGCGCAGATGATAGGCGAACTCCTCGATCGCCGCGGTCGAGACCACCGCGTCGTTGGACGCCGCCAGCATCAGGATCGGCTGGCGGATCTGCGAGGGGTAGTTCTTGCCCTTGAAGGTGTTCATGGCGCGGAAGGCGGTGTCGGCCCAGGCCACGGTCGGTGATGCCAGCCCGAGCGTCGGGTCCTCCTCCAGGATCGCGGCATTGCGCGCATAGCGCACCGGATCGCTGGTCACGGGATTGTTGATGAAGGGATCGAGCCCGGTGAGACGGTCACTGCCGCCGGGGACATAACGGCCGCCCTGCCCGAGCAGGCGCATCGTCTTGAGCAGCGCGCGCACCGGAAGCGAGGTGGTGCGGCCGGGCAGGTCGATCATCGGTGCCGACAGCACCATGCGATCGAACCAGCGCTTGCCCGCATGCGCCACCCGCAGCATCACCGTGCCGCCCATGGAGTGGGCCAGCGCGAAGAAGGGCGGCGGGCAGTCCGGCAGCACGACCTGCTGCACGAAGGCCTCCACATCGACCTCGAAATCGGCGAAGTCGCGCACATAGCCCTTGCGCGGGTCGCGCAGGCGGCGCGAGGAATGGCCCTGCCCACGCCAATCGATCATCGCCACGGCAAAGCCGCGGTCGCGCAAATCGCGCACGGTCTCGAAATATTTCTCGATCTGCTCGCTGCGTCCGGTGAAGACGCAGACGGTGCCCTTGCGGTTCGCCGGCGGCGCCCAGCGCGCAAAGCGCAGCTCGGCACCATCGGGCGTCTTGATGGTACCGCTGACGACGTCTTCAGGGACGGGATTGGACGGGATCGAGACCAGCGTCATGATTGGGAGTGCTTGGGCGCGAAGTGCTGCAAATCAAGGGGCGGGAGCGCCGAAAAGGCGCTGATTGCCGCCCTCTTGAACGCCGTCTCGTTCCACCCATATCATCTTCGTGCAGGCCGCTACCAGTGTTTCGGAACCGGAACATCAGGCTGCACACAGACTAAAGCCCGGCCCGATTGGCGGGCGGGTTACCCAATAGTCGCTCAATGGAGGACTTGACCATGCGTAGCTATGATCTCACCCCCTTCTATCGTTCCACCGTCGGCTTCGACCGCCTCTTCAGCCTGCTCGACCAGGCCAGCTCGGACGGCAGCCCCGGTTATCCCCCCTACAACATCGAGCGTACCGGCGAGAACGCCTACCGCATCACCGTTGCGGTCTCGGGTTTCGCCAGGGATGAGCTCTCCATCGTCGCGAAGGAAAACACGCTGACGATCAAGGGCGAGAAAGTCGCCAACGAGAACAGCAAGTCCGAAGTGCTCTACCGCGGCATCGCCGCGCGTGCCTTCGAGCGCGCCTTCCAGCTCGCCGACTTCGTGCAGGTGAAGGACGCCTCGCTCGAGAACGGGCTGCTTCACGTCGACCTCGTCCGTGAGATTCCCGAGGCGAAGAAGCCGCGCCAGATCGCGATCAACACCAGCGCACCCAAGGCGCAGGTGATCGAGAACTCGGTCGCCGCCTAAGCAATAGGCCACTTCCAGGTTGCGAAAACGCCCCGGTGCCCCGGGGCGTTTTTTGCGTGCTCAGTCCGCGGCTTTTGTTTTCGGTCGAAATGGAAATACAGGTTTGGGTCGTCATTCTAAGTCTGGTCCGGTTCAGGCGCGGGAAACCAGAGATAGCTGCATCGATTGCGCAGTCGCGATGCTCCCCGACCAGACGCTTGTCACAGCTTGGTGACCGCGCGTAACGCCGACGCTCCACGTGCCGTCCTTTCGAGATCGAACCCAAAACAAGACGGAGAAAGATCATGTCACTCTGGCGCAGCCTTTTTGTCGCCGCGAGCCTTCTGGCGGCTCCCCTCAGCCTTGCTCATGCGCAGACGCCGCAAACGGTGAAGGCGAAAAACGTCGTGCTGGTGCACGGTGCCTGGGCCGACGGCTCGAGCTGGTCGGAGGTGATCCCGATCCTCCAGGCCGCAGGCCTGCACGTGACCGCGGTGCAGAATCCGCTGTCGTCGCTTGCGGACTCGGTCGAGGCGACCAAGCGCGCGCTGGCCGAGCAGGATGGTCCGACGGTGCTGGTCGCGCATTCCTGGGGCGGCACCGTGATCAGCCAGGTCGGCACCGATCCGAAAGTGACCGGGCTCGTCTATGTCGCCGCCCGTGCGCCGGATGCGAACGAGGATTTCGTCGCACTGTCGAAACAGTTTCCAACCGGCCCCGTCCGCGCCGGCATCGTCGAGCGCGACGGCTACACCAAGCTTTCGGAAGAGGCCTTCCTGAAGTACTTCGCCAACGGCGTGAAGCACGAACAGGCCAAAGAGCTCTACGCCGTGCAATGGCCGACCGCGGCGTCGATCTTCGCCGGCCGCACCACGGAAGCGGCGTGGCATTCGAAGCCGAGCTGGTACGCGGTGTCGAAGAACGACTACACCATCAATCCCGATCTCGAGCGCTTCCTCGCCAAGCGCATGAACGCCACCACGATCGAACTCGACGCAGGCCACCTCTCGCTGGTGTCGCATCCGAAGGAGGTCGCGAATTTGATCCTGGAAGCGGCCGGGTATCCGCGGAGCTGAGGCTTCGCCGCGACATCGCAAAAGCGCCCGAGATCCTCGGGCGCTTTTTGTTTTGCTCAGTCTCCCGGATGTCGTCCCCGCGAACGCGGGGACCCATAACCCCAGGGAGCAGTTTGGCGAAGGCCAGTGGTCCGGTACTCGCACCTCATCCGCACCGATGATCACGCGGTATGGGTCCCTGCGTTCGCAGGGACGACGGCGTGGGTGCGGCCGGCGCGATCGCGTCAAACTCGCAGTGCTAATCCAGCCCCTGCGCGGCAGGCATCTCCTGCGTCGGCAGAATCGTCGGTGCCGGCTTGGCCTGGCCGACGGTTGGCGCAATGGCTTGTGGCGCGGCCTCGGCCGACTTCGCTTGGGCCGCAGCGGTCTGCTGCGGGGCTTGGGCCTGCGGCGCCTGAGCCTGCTGCGTCACCGGCTCCTCCGGCTTGGCGGCGGCGACCGGCGTCTCGCCGCGTCGCGGGGCGGCCTTGGGTAGCGGCACGGCGCGGCTCGCCACGTGCGGGATCGCGGCCGGCGGCCGCGGCGGGCCGCTGCGGATCACGGTCGGCGGCGGCAGCGCGCTTTGCGGACCGTAAGGCGAGGCCGCGCGCTCGTCATAGGCGGGCGCCATGCCGTAGGCGTCGGCGGCTGGCATGAAACGGATGATCCGCCCGTCGCGGGCATCGATCACGAGCCGGCCGTCGTCGCCGCGGCGGTCGATCACCGCGATGGTGTAGATGCTGCCGCGCAGGCGCGGGATGCCGAGCGGCGAGAAGCCGTTTTCACGCAAGACCGCGTAGACCTCGGTCGACGGCAGCAACGCCGGACCGCGCTCTTCGTAGCCATAGCCGTAACCGTAGCCTTGGCCGTAACGCGGCGGCGATGGCGGGGCGGCTTCGGGGGGCGCATAGGGTCCGTCGAAATCCGACACCGCGATGGCCGCCCCTCCTGCGATACCTTTCGCGGGAACTTGCGCCAAAACCTGCCCATGCCCGGCGCTCATGGCGAGCGCCAGCGTGGCGGCAGCCACACATCCTGTGAAAAACTTCATCGTCGACACGCTCCTGTCAGGCCCCCGAATGCCTCGCGCTCTTTCGCTTCTTGCGGCGTGGCGCGCCTTTCGAAGGGTTGATCCGAAGCTTCATTTGGGATTTCGGCGCCCACAGGGCCGAATCGGGGCGCGTTGCTTCAAAACGGGGCCGCGCAACTTTCGGAAAGCGATTGATTGACATATCGGGAATCGGGACTTCCGCACGCTTGTGTGCTAGACAAAAATTTGGCAAGGTGATGGTTAGGACAGGAAGACTGTCTCAATTTTGTTTGCGGTTCCGGCATTGGAATTGCAACGAAAGCGGGTGCTTTCGAGCACCATAAGGCAACGGGCAAAGCCGTTCTCGGGGACGAAGAACGCCTTGGCCTGAATTTAAGAAAATGCGGCTCGCTAGCGGACGAGCGGTGACCCAGAGGCGGGTGCCGCGGAACGCCCAAGGTGCGCCGATGATGGCGGTGAGGCAGCTTGCCGCATGGAGAGGATTGGAACAATGAACGGGTCGCAATTCGAGCGCGCAAACATCGTGGCAGAAGAGCTGTCGGCGACGGTCGCCTCGAAAACGACCGATCCGATTCAGGAACACAATTCGCGCCCGCCAGCCGTTGGCCTCTACGATCCGAGCCTGGAAAAGGATTCCTGCGGCGTCGGCTTCATCGCCAATATCAAGGGCAAGAAGTCGCACGAGATCGTCGCGGACGCGCTGAGCATCCTGTGCAATCTCGAGCATCGCGGTGCCGTCGGCGCCGACCCGCGCGCCGGTGACGGCGCCGGCATCCTGGTGCAGATCCCGCACGCCTTCTTCAGCCGCAAGGCGAAGGAGCTCGGCTTCGCGCTGCCGGCGCCCGGCGAATACGCCATCGGCGCGCTGTTCATGCCGCGCGACACCGCATGGCGCAACGTCATCAAGAGCATCATCGCCGACCAGATCAAGGAGGAGGGCCTGACCCTGCTCGGCTGGCGCGACGTGCCGACCGATAATTCCTCGCTCGGCGTCACCGTGAAGCCGACCGAGCCTGCCTGCATGCAGGTGTTCATCGGCCGCAACGGCACCGCCAAGACCGAGGACGAGTTCGAGCGTCGGCTCTACATCCTGCGCAAGTCGATCTCGCAGGCGATCTACCAGCGCCGCGACCGCGGCCTTGCAGGCTATTACCCCTGCTCGATGTCCTGCCGCACCGTGATCTACAAGGGCATGTTCCTCGCCGACCAGCTCGGCAAGTACTATCCCGACCTGCACGAGACAGATTTCGAGAGCGCGCTCGCGCTGGTGCATCAGCGCTTCTCGACCAACACCTTCCCGGCCTGGTCGCTGGCGCATCCCTATCGCATGATCGCGCATAACGGCGAGATCAACACGCTGCGCGGCAACACCAACTGGATGGCGGCGCGGCAGGCCTCGGTGAGCTCCGAGCTCTACGGCAAGGATATCAACCGGCTCTGGCCGATCTCCTACGAGGGACAGTCGGACACCGCCTGCTTCGACAACGCGCTCGAATTCCTGGTGCAGGGCGGCTACTCGCTGCCGCACGCCGTCATGATGATGATTCCGGAGGCGTGGGCCGGCAATCCGCTGATGGATGAGAAGCGCCGCGCCTTCTACGAATATCATGCCGCGCTGATGGAGCCGTGGGACGGCCCCGCCGCGATCGCCTTCACCGACGGTCGCCAGATCGGCGCCACGCTCGACCGCAACGGCCTGCGGCCCGCACGCTATCTCGTCACCAAGGACGACCGCATCGTGATGGCGTCCGAAATGGGCGTGCTGACGATCCCCGAAGACCAGATCATCACCAAGTGGCGCTTGCAGCCCGGCAAGATGCTGCTGGTCGACCTCGAACAGGGCCGCCTGATCCCGGACGACGAGATCAAGGCCGAGCTCGCCAAGAGCCACCCCTACAAGGAGTGGCTGGAGCGGACCCAGATCGTGCTGGAAGAGCTGCCGAAGGTGCCGACGACAGGCGTGCGCTCCAATTTGTCGCTGCTCGATCGCCAGCAGGCGTTCGGCTACAGCCAGGAAGACATCGCGATCCTGATGACGCCGATGGCGGCCACGGGTGAGGAAGCCGCGGGCTCGATGGGCAACGACACGCCGATCTCGGCGCTGTCGGACAAGGCCAAGCCGCTGTTCACCTACTTCAAGCAGAACTTTGCGCAGGTCACCAACCCGCCGATCGACCCGATCCGCGAGGAGCTGGTGATGAGCCTTGTCTCCATCATCGGACCGCGGCCGAACCTGTTCGATCTGCAGGGCCTTGCTACCACCAAGCGCCTTGAAGCGCGCCAGCCGATCCTGACCGACGCGGATCTCGAAAAGATCCGCTCGATCTCGGATGTTGCCGAGTCGCACTTCAAGTCACGCACGCTGGACACCACCTTCCACGCCGGTCTCGGCGCGGCAGGCATGGACCAGGTGCTCGACGAGCTCTGCGCGCGCGCCGAAAGCGCGGTGCGCGAGGGCGTCAACATCATCATCCTGTCCGACCGCATGGTCGGCACCGACCGGGTGCCGATCCCGGCACTGCTGGCCTGCGCCGCCGTGCATCATCATCTGATCCGCGTCGGACTGCGCACCTCGGTCGGTCTCGTCGTCGAATCCGGCGAGCCGCGCGAAGTGCATCACTTCGCCTGCCTGGCCGGCTACGGCGCCGAGGCGATCAATCCCTATCTCGCGTTCGAGACCATCGTCGCGATGAAGGACCGCCTGCCCGGCTCGCTCGACGATTACGAGATCGTCAAGCGCTACATCAAGTCGATCGGCAAGGGCCTTTTGAAGGTGATGTCCAAGATGGGCATCTCGACCTACCAGTCCTATTGCGGCGCGCAGATTTTTGACGCGGTCGGCCTCAAGGCGGACTTCGTCGCAAAGTTCTTCGCGGGCACGCATACCCGCGTCGAGGGCGTCGGCCTTGGCGAGATCGCCGAGGAGGCGGTGCGCCGTCATGCCGACGCGTTCGGCGAGGCGCAGGTCTACAAGACCGCGCTCGACGTCGGCGGCGAATACGCCTATCGCAGCCGCGGCGAGGACCATGCCTGGACCGCCGAATCGGTGTCGCTGCTGCAGCACGCCGCGCGCGGCAATTCGCAGGAGCGCTATCGCGCCTTCGCAAAGATCCTCAACGAGCAGTCGGAGCGGCTTCTGACGCTGCGCGGCCTGTTCCGGATCAAGAACGCCGACGAAGAGAAGCGCAAGCCGATCCCGGTCGACCAGGTCGAGCCGGCCAAGGACATCGTCAGGCGCTTCGCCACGGGTGCGATGAGCTTCGGCTCGATCTCGCGCGAGGCCCACACCACGCTCGCCATCGCCATGAACCGGATCGGCGGCAAGTCGAACACCGGCGAAGGCGGCGAGGAAGCCGACCGCTTCAAGCCGATGCCGAACGGCGATTCCATGCGTTCGGCGATCAAGCAGGTCGCCTCGGGCCGCTTCGGCGTCACCACGGAGTATCTCGTCAACTCCGACATGATGCAGATCAAGATGGCGCAGGGCGCCAAGCCCGGCGAAGGCGGTCAGTTGCCCGGCCACAAGGTCGATGCGACCATCGCCAAGGTCCGGCACTCGACGCCGGGCGTCGGCCTGATCTCGCCGCCGCCGCATCACGACATCTACTCGATCGAGGATCTGGCGCAGCTCATCTACGACCTCAAGAACGTCAACCCGACGGGCGACGTCTCGGTCAAGCTCGTCTCCGAGATCGGCGTCGGCACGGTGGCCGCGGGCGTTGCCAAGGCGCGCGCCGACCATGTCACTATCGCCGGCTTCGAAGGCGGCACCGGTGCTTCGCCCCTGACCTCGATCAAGCATGCCGGCTCGCCCTGGGAGATTGGGCTAGCCGAAACCCACCAGACCCTGGTGCGCGAGCGGCTGCGCAGCCGCATCGTGGTTCAGGTCGACGGCGGCTTCCGCACTGGGCGTGACGTCGTGATCGGCGCATTGCTGGGCGCCGACGAGTTCGGCTTCGCCACCGCCCCCTTGATCGCGGCCGGCTGCATCATGATGCGCAAGTGTCATCTCAACACCTGCCCGGTCGGCGTCGCGACCCAGGACCCCGTCCTGCGCAAGCGTTTCACCGGTCAGCCCGAGCACGTGATCAACTACTTCTTCTTCGTTGCGGAGGAAGTCCGCGAGATCATGGCTTCGCTCGGCTTCCGGACCTTCAACGAGATGGTCGGCCAGGTACAGCTGCTCGACCAGACCAAACTGGTCGCGCACTGGAAGGCCAAGGGCCTCGATTTCTCCAAGCTGTTCGTCAAGCAGAAGGAAGAGAAGGGCCAGAAGATCTATCACTCCGAGCGCCAGAACCATCATCTGGAGGCGGTGCTCGACCGCTCGCTGATCGAGAAGGCAACGCCTGCGCTCGACCGCGGCGCGCCGGTGAAGATCGAGGCCACGATCAACAGCACCAACCGCTCCGCGGGCGCGATGCTCTCCGGTGCGGTCGCCAAGATCTACGGCCATGCCGGCCTGCCGCACGACACCATCCATGTCAGCCTCAAGGGCACCGCAGGCCAGGCCTTCGGCGCCTGGCTCGCCCACGGCGTCACCTTCGAGCTCGAAGGTGAAGGCAACGACTATGTCGGCAAGGGTCTCTCGGGCGGCAAGATCATCGTCAAGCCGCCGAAGAACTCCGCCATCGTGCCGGAAGAGAGCATCATCGTCGGCAACACCGTGATGTACGGCGCGATCGAGGGCGAGTGCTATTTCCGCGGCATCGCCGGCGAACGCTTTGCCGTGCGCAATTCCGGCGCGGTCGCCGTGGTCGAGGGCGCCGGCGATCATTGCTGCGAATACATGACCGGCGGCATCGTGGTCGTGCTCGGCAAGACCGGGCGCAACTTCGCGGCCGGCATGTCCGGCGGCATCGCCTACGTGGTCGACGAGACCGGCGATTTCGACAGGCTGTGCAACATGGCGATGGTCGAGCTCGAGCCGGTGCTGTCGGAAGAGCTGATCAACGCCGGCACCTATCACCATTCCGGTGACCTCGAGGCGCACGGCCGGGTCGACGTGTTCAACAACCTGCTCGCCTCCGACGTCGAGCGGCTGCACGTCCTGATCTCGCGCCATGCGAAAGCCACCGGCTCCAAGCGCGCCGCCGACATCCTTGCCAATTGGAAGGAATGGCTGCCCAAATTCCGCAAGGTGATGCCGGTCGAGTACCGGCGCGCGCTGCGCGAGATGGCCGCCAACGCGGACGCCGAGCCGAAAATCGCGATCGGGGCGTAAGAGAATGCCCTCATGGTGAGGAGGCGCGGAAAGCGCCGCCTCGAACCATGAGACCACCATCCGGGCCTCTATCCTTCGAGACGCGGCGCGAAGAGCGCGCCGCTCCTCAGGATGAGGAGTGAGAGAACAAAGAACTTAAGCGGCAGGGACTTCGGGTTTAATGGGCAAGATCACGGGTTTTCTGGAAATCGAACGGCACGACCGCAAGTACACCCCGGTCGCCGAACGCGTGAAGCATTACAACGAGTTCGTCGTTCCCTTGACCGAGAAGGAAACGCGCGACCAGGCCGCGCGCTGCATGAATTGCGGCATTCCCTATTGCCACGGCACCGGCTCGGTCGCGCCCGGCACGCCCGGCTGCCCGGTCAACAACCAGATCCCCGACTGGAACGACCTTGTCTACCAGGGCAATTGGGAAGAAGCCTCGCGCAATCTGCACTCGACCAACAATTTCCCGGAGTTCACGGGACGCATCTGCCCGGCGCCGTGCGAAGCGTCCTGCACGCTCAACATCGACGACAACCCCGTCACCATCAAGACCATCGAATGCGCGATCGTCGACCGCGCCTGGGACAATGGCTGGCTGAAGCCCGAGATCGCTGCGGTCAAGACCGGCAAGAAGGTCGCGGTGATCGGCTCGGGCCCGGCCGGCATGGCCTGCGCCCAGCAGCTCGCGCGCGCCGGCCACGACGTGCATTTGTTCGAGAAGTACGCCAAGGCCGGCGGCCTGCTGCGTTACGGCATTCCCGACTTCAAGATGGAGAAGGGCGTCATCGACCGCCGCGTCAAGCAGATGGAAGGCGAAGGCGTCACGTTCCACTACAACAGCCATGTCGGCGTCGACGGCAATGTCGATCCGCGCGAGATGCTCAACGAATATGACGCCGTCGCGCTGACCGGCGGCGCGGAAGCCCCGCGCGACCTGCCGATTCCCGGCCGCGAGCTGTCAGGCATCCACTACGCCATGGACTTCCTGCCGCAGCAGAACCGCCGCGTCGCCAGCGAGCCACTGAACGGCGTCCAGGAGATCCTGGCCGGCGGCAAGCACGTCGTCGTCATCGGCGGCGGCGACACCGGCTCCGACTGCATCGGCACCTCGCTGCGCCAGGGCGCGCTGTCCGTGACCCAGCTCGAGATCATGCCCGCCCCGCCCGAGCGCGAGAACAAGGGCCTGACCTGGCCGAATTGGCCGCTGAAGATGCGGACGTCCTCGAGCCAGGCCGAAGGCGCGGTGCGCGAATACGCCGTGCTGACCCAGAAGTTTTCCGGCGAGAACGGCCAGGTCAAGAAGCTGCACTGCGTGCATGTCGACGACAAGTTCAAGCCGATTGCCGGCACCGAGTTCGAGCTCGATGCCGAGCTCGTCCTGCTCGCCATGGGCTTCGTCCACCCCGTGCACGAGGGCATGCTCAAGATGCTCGCCGTCGAGCTCGACCCGCGCGGCAACGTCAAGGCCAACACGCTGGACTACCAGACCTCCCGCCCGAACGTCTTCACCGCCGGCGACATGCGCCGCGGCCAGTCGCTGGTGGTCTGGGCGATCCGCGAAGGGCGGCTGTGCGCAAGGTCGATCGACACGTTCCTGATGGGGAAAACGGATCTGCCGCGCTGAGCTTTTTGCTCCGCCGCCGGTCAGCAAACGGTGTCATCGCCCGGCTTGACCGGGCGATCCAGTATTCTAGAGACATCTAACGTATACGGATAGGCCGCGGCGTACTGGATGCCCCGGTCAAGCCGGGGCATGACACCGGAGTAAGTGGCGAGAGCGGAGCCGAACCAAGCCGCATGCGCTCAAACGCGCCTCACCGCAGCCCCTAATTCTGCAGCCTCACGCCCACCATCACCACCGTCCCCTGCGAGCTCGAGCCCGGCTGGTTTGAATCCAGGATGTCGTGGCGCAGCGTGCCCTTGACCCAGATGTTGCGGTTGAGCTTGTAGATCAAATTGCTCTCGAACGAGTAGGTCTTGTCGTTGCGGTTCTGGCCCTGGTAGTCGAGCGTGCCGTAGGTGAACTTGCCGACGGCGGTGAGCCAGCGGCGGAAGTCGTGGTCGACTTCGGCCGAATAGGTGCGCACCAGCACGCCGGAGGAGCCGGGGATGGTGGTTTCGGCGATCTGCGTATCGGTGAAGAATTTCACCGTGGTGAGGCCACTCGCATTCCAGATCAGCGAGCCCGTGGTCAGAAATCCTGCGAGCTGGCTGAGGCGCGGGTCGGTGTAGTTGCGCGCGGAATAGCCGACCGAGATTTCGCCGGTGAGGATGCGCGAGAATTCGAAGGACGAGCCGACCTTGGCGTAGCCGCCGTTTGAATCGCGGAAATAGCCGTTGCGGTCGGCGGCCTGGTCGTGGACGCGGGTGTCGCCCTGGATCTCGACGAATGGCTTCAGGCCCGGCTTGAGGTCGTAGGAGAAGCGGCCGATGCCGCCATACTGGTTGAAATCGCGATCGCCGTTGCTGAAGGTCGAGCCGTCGGTGAGCTTGGAGTCCGTGTAGGCGGTGCGATCGACGGTGGCGCCGGCGGCGACCTGGAAACGATTGAAGGTCTGGTCGAAGCCGACGGTGGTGCCGTAGGCGGCGTACACCGGATATTTCTGCAGGCCGGCTTGCACGTTCGGGCTGCCGGGATTGTCGGTGGCGAGCCGCAGGCGCAGCTGCGAGGTCAGCTTGAGATCGCGGTCGACGTCGAGGCGGCCGTCGACATGGCCGGTGAAGTCGGGACGATCGGCCTCGACCGGCGAAGGCGAGGCAAAACCGTTGATCGTCGCCGGCATGTTGTTGGTGTAGCCGGAGAACGAGCCGCGCAGGTCAGCGACCAGCGCGTGGCGCTCCCAGTCGGACATCACCAGAAGATCCGGTGCAACGACATAGACTGGCGATCCCACCGGCTTGTTGAGACGCGTCGGATTGCTGTCGTAGCCGGTGGAGAGCTCGAGCCCGCCCTTGATCAGGAAGCTGCCGGCATAGTCGCCGACGGCTCCGAACGCATCGTCATCCGCCTTGAGGCGGCGGCGCAGCGGCTGTCCGGGCACGGTGCCCGCCATCGCCGCCGGCACCGGCGCCTTGTTGGCGGACGCGGATGGCGGCGGCGCGATTCTGGGCAGGCCGAGCGTCGAGGGCGGCGGCGCCGTGGTCGGCACCGGCGAGCCGGGCCCGGCGGCGCGCTTCGGCTTCGGCTGGCCCGGATAGAGTTTTGGTTGCTGTCGCTTGCGGTTGAGCGAATCATAGCCGGAGCCGCTCGCGCCGGTGGCGGCGGGCAGTCCGTAGGTCGGGACCTGACCGACGCGCGAGGTCGCCGGCGTCTGCTGGCGTTTGCGCGGATCGGCACTGGGATCGGGCAGTGCCGGCAACGCATCCGACGGCGCCTGCGGCACGCCTGCCGTGCGGCGCGTCGGCAGCGTCTCGGGCGCGGCGAAGCCGCCGCGGTTGGGATTGAACAGATCGGGCGTGAGGCTCTGGCCGGCCGCGGGCGCGCTTGTGAGGGCCGTCAGCGCAAGACCCGGCGCTAGGCACGGCAAAGCCGCGCGCAGGAACTGCGCGCGTTTGCTCCGGCCGGTGCCTGGAGACGACCCCACGATGGAATAACTCCAACGAAATCAAACACTTTCACGGTGACCTCCGCCGGCTGGCGGGAACCATCGTTAATGGAGTTAAAACAATTATGGTTAATGACCGGTTGAGGGCTTAGGCGCGCTCGTCGCCTCCACGGCCGCGGCGTGCTAATGAGGCGCCGACCGGGCCAATGCCCCCTCCTCCCTGGACCAGAACATGCCGAGTTCGAAACCGCTGATGACCCAATCATCCGGCCCCATCCCCGACAGCGTCGAATCCGCGCTCCGCACGCTGGAGACGGAGAGCGGCGGCATCAACGCGCTCGCAGCCGCCCTGCGCGGCCCGCTGGGCGAGACGTTTGCCAAGGCGGTCGAACTGATCCGCAACGCCAAGGGGCGCGTCATCGTCACCGGGCTCGGCAAGTCGGGCCATATGGGACGCAAGATCGCGGCGACGCTGGCCTCGACCGGCACCCCCGCCTTCTTCGTGCATGCCGCGGAGGCCGGCCATGGCGATCTCGGCATGATCACCACCGACGACGTCATCATGGCGCTGTCCTGGTCCGGCGAGCAGCCGGAGATGAAGAACCTCGTGAACTACTCGGCGCGGTTCGCCATTCCCATGATCGCGGTGACGTCGAACGCGGACTCCTCGCTGGGACAAGCCGCCGACCTCGTGATCGAGCTGCCGAAGGCGCGCGAGGCCTGCCCGCACAATCTGGCGCCGACCACCTCGACCCTGATGCAGGCCGCGATCGGCGATGCCCTCGCGATCGCGCTGCTCGAAGGCCGCGGCTTCACCGCGCTGGAGTTCGCGCATTTCCACCCCGGCGGCAAGCTGGGCGCGATGCTGAAATTCGTCCGCGACTATATGCGCACCGGCGCCGAGATCCCGGTCAAGCCCCTGGGCACCAAGATGTCGGAGGCCGTGGTCGAGATGTCGGCCAAGGGCCTCGGCTGCGTCTGCATCGTCAACGAAGCAAACGAGGTCGCAGGCATCATCACCGACGGCGACCTGCGCCGCCACATGCGGCCCGACCTGCTGACGGCGTCGGTCGACGAGATCATGACGAAGCAGCCGAAGACCGTGCCGCCGTCCATGCTCGCCACCGAGATGATCGAGGTGCTGAACACAAGCAAGATCACGACGCTGGTCGTGACCGAGGCGGGCAAGGTGGTGGGCATCGTGCATCTGCACGATCTGCTGCGGGCCGGCGTGGCGTAATTTCTTCGCCTCTCCCCGCTTGCGGGGAGAGGGAGTCCACCGCCGGAAATCGCGCCGCGTTCTCCTCCAGCGGCAGCCGCAGCCCGTTCGCCAGATACGACACCGTGCGATAGAAGCCGCACAGCAGCATGATCTCCAAGATCTGCGCCTCGTCGTAATGCGCGGAGAGCGCGGCAAACTCTTCATCGCTGAACGTCGCGCGGTGATGCAGCGCGTCGACCGCTGCGATCAGCGCCTGTTCGGCCGGCGACCAGCACGGTGACGTCGCATCGCCCTGCACGGTGGCACGCACCTCGTCTTCGGCGAGCTTCGCCGGCCCGGCGAAAACTGCGACGTGCACGCCCCATTCATACTCGCATCTGTTCAGCGCGCAGGTGCGGTCGATGACGATTTCGCGCTGGCGCAGGGAGAGCGGGCCGGGATCGAGCAGGCCGCCGGCGCGAAACTTGTCCCAGGCGCGAGCATGGCCTGCCATCACCCGGAACAGCACCAGCGGCGCCGCGCCGCGCATGATGCGATCGAACTGCGCCTGGATCTCCGGGGGATAAGGCGGGGTGAGCGGGGCAATGCGCGGCGTGGACTGGGACATCGGCCGCCTCCTTTGCTACATTTATTGTAGCAATACGCTACACTATCTGTAGCACGACGCAAGGGGGCGGGACGATGGCAAAACAGGCAGCATCAGGAAGCGTCCGCGGCTCGCGCACCGGGCGGCCGATCATGGCGCTGCTGGACCTGCTCGGCCGGCGCTGGAGCCTGCGAATATTGTGGGAGTTGCGCGGCGAGCCCCTCACCTCCCGCGCATTGCGCACCGCCTGCGACGAGGCCTCACCGACCGTGCTGCAAGCGCGGCTGACGGAGTTGCGCGAGGCGGGGTTCGTGGAGCTGGGGGACGGCGCAGGCTATGGGCTCACGCCGCTCGGGCGGGAATTGTGCGAGATGGTCATGCCGCTGCACCGGTTTGCGGAGAGGTGGAAGGGGTAGCGCTTTTTCTTACCCTCCCCTGGAGGGGTCCGGGACGAGCGAAGCTCGCCCGTGGGTCGGCTCACATGGAGCGTAGCGAAATGTGAGACGGGGTGGGGTGACGGTCTCTCCACCGCGGCAGCGCCCGTGTTGAGAGATCACCCCACCCCGCTCGCGCTACGCGCGATCGACCCTCCCCCTCCAGGGGAGGGTAAGAGACGGCTACGCCGCCGCCACGGTCAGGTTCGCACCGTCGACCTGCACCACCTTCACCCGCGTCCCGGCCGGCGTATCCGGACCTGCGACGCGCCACACGGTGTCGCCGATGCGCACGGTGCCGCTGCCGTCGATGATCGGCTTCTCCAGCGTGAACTCGCGGCCGAGCAGTGCCTCGGTGCGCTTGTTGAGGAACGGGCTGGCGCTTGCATCCGGCTTCGGCCGCGCAAGGCGGCGCCATATCGGCACGGCGGCCGCGGCAAACACCGCGAACATCACGAGCTGGATCTGCCACGATATGACGACGGTGAACGAGATCAGGCCAACGAGCAGCGCGGCGAGCCCGAGCCAGAACAGGAATATGCCCGGCGCCAGCACCTCCAGCGCCATCAGGACGAAGCCGAAGATCAGCCAATTCCAGCTGCCGAGCGATACGAACATGTCGGTCATGACACGACCTTCCATCATGGTGCATGCCCCCGTGCGGAGGGACATGCTCCGGTGACTATCCCTGCCGCGGCGGCACCGCCGGCGGCGTGCTGCCTGTCGTCGGCACCGAGCCGGTGCGGCGGGCGGCGGCGGCTGCGGAGGCGGCGCTTTCGCCGAACGTTGCCTTTGCGATCTCGCCGATGCCGGCGAGCGAGCCCAGCATGGAGGTTGCTTCCATCGGCAGCATGATGATCTTCTGGTTCGGCGCGTCCGCGAACTGGCCGAACGCCTTGATATATTTGTCGGCGATGAAATAGTTCAACGCGGCGACGTCGCCCTTGCCGATCGCTTCCGACACCGCCAGCGTCGCCTTGGCTTCGGCCTCGGCCAGACGCTCGCGCGCCTCGGCGTCGCGGAAGGCGGCCTCGCGGCGGCCTTCGGCCTGGAGGATCTGGCCCTGCTTGGCGCCCTCGGCGCGCAAGATCTCGGACTGGCGCTGGCCTTCGGCGGCGAGGATGTCGGCGCGCTTGACGCGCTCGGCCTTCATCTGCCGGCCCATGGCTTCGACGAGGTCGGCGGGCGGCACGATGTCCTTGATCTCGATGCGGTTGACCTTGACGCCCCAGGGCGACACCGCGGCGTCGACGACGCGCAGCAGGCGCTCGTTGATCTCGTCGCGGTGCGACAGCACCTGGTCGAGATCCATCGACCCCATCACCGAGCGGATGTTGGTCATGGTCAGGACCGTGATCGCCTGGGTCAGATTGGCGACCTCGTAGCTCGCCTTCGCGGCGTCGAACACCTGGTAGAAGGCAACGCCGTCCACCGTTACCGTGGCGTTGTCCTTGGTGATGACCTCCTGCTCGGGGATGTCGATCACCTGCTCCATCATGTTGATCTTGCGGCCGACGCGATCGAAATAGGGCACGATCAGATTGAGCCCGGGGCTCAGCGTCTGGGTGTATTTGCCGAACCGCTCGATGGTCCAGTCATAGCCCTGCGGCACCGTCTTCACGCCGGCAACCAGCGTGACGATGACGAGCAACACCAGAACAATCGCGAAAATGTCGAAACCGCTCATATTTCCTCCAAAGCGGGAAAAGCCCTTTCCCGCGCCGTCATTGGTCGGGAGCGCAACCCTACCGGTTCAGCGGTCGCAATTCACGTCGGTATCGATCCAATTCTGCACAAGTCATCCAAACGGGGAAGGATCAAGATATGTATTTGTAGCGGGCCCTTGAAAGCGTGCAGCGGAAACCTAGCGGCGAAAATTGACGAATCTGAAGGCGCACGTTGGACCGACTTCATTCAATCACGTCATTCGCGAGTGCGATGAGGCCCGGGGGAAGTGTGACGCCGAACTCCCTCGCCGTCTTCAGGTTGACCGCGAGCTCGAACTTGGTGGGGTTCTGAACCGGCAGGTCGGCTGGCCGCGCGCCCTTCAGAATACGGTCGATATAGTCCGCAGCGCGGCGGAGCTGCTCGGCGCTGTCGGTGCTGTAGGACATCAGCCCGCCCTCCTCCACGAAGGTGCGGCTCCAGAACACCGCGGGCACGCGCGCCTGCGCAATCGCCGCCAGAAGCTGGCCGCGATTGGCCATGGTGAAGAAGTCCGGCAACACCAGCAACCCGCCGTCTTTCCGCAAGCCCAGCGCCGCGATCGAGGCTGCGTCATGCACCGGCGCGGGCTCGACCGTCACCTGAAGGGTCCGTGCGGCGTCCTCGATCGTGCGCAGCATCAGCGGCGCGAACGGGGCGGTGGCGGGATTGTAGACGACGAAGACGCGAGACACCTTTGGCGTGACCTGCGTCAGCATCTCCAGCCATTTGCCGGCCAACGGGCCGTCGTAATCGGTAAAGCCGGTGACGTTGCCGCCGGGATGCGCGAGGTTTTCGACAAAGCCCTGGCTGACGGGATCGGTGACGACGGCGAACACGATCGGGATCGTGGTGGTGCGCTGGCGCAGCTCCTCGACCGAAGGCGTGCCGACCGCCAGCAGGACGTCGGGCCTGAGCGCGATCAGCTCGTCGGCGAGCCGCGCGATGCGCGCGCGGTCCCCGCCACCACTGCGCCAGTCGATCTTGAGGTTGTCGCGCTCTTTCAGGCCATGTCCGGCGAGCGCCTCGAGCAGGACCATGCTGCGCGTCTGGCCGATCGCATCATCGGCAGCCGTGACCGAGAGAACGCCGAGCCGACGTGCTGGTTGCTGCGCCAGCACCGAGGACGGCAACGCGACGACGGTCCCAAGAAGCGCCAGACACTCACGGCGGTTCATGGGGCGCCCATCAGATCCAGCCCTGGAGCTCGCGCAGCACCAGGGTGCGGATCACGTCCATGCCCGGGTCGCTGTCGTTGAGGCAGGGAATCGCAGAAAACTGCTCGCCACCATTGTGCTTGAAGATCTCGGCGTTCTCCTGCGCGATCTCCTCGAGCGTCTCCAGGCAGTCGGCGGCAAAGCCCGGCGTCACCACCGCGAGGCTGCGCACGCCTTCCTTCGCGAGCCGCTCCATGGTCTTGTCGGTGTAAGGCTGGAGCCACTCGGCATTGCCGAAGCGCGACTGGAAGGTCAGCAGCAGTTTGGTCTCGTCCATGCCGAGCCGGCGGCGCAGTGCCGCCCTGGTGGCGATGCAGTGCTGCTGATAGGGGTCGCCCTTGTCGACATAGGATTTCGGCATGCCGTGGAACGACGCCACGATCAGCTCCGGCTTGAAGGACAGCGTCGCCAGATGCGTCTCGATCGAGACGGCAAGCGCCTCGATATAGGCCGCGTCCTCGTAATAAGGCGGCGTCACCCGCAACGTCGGCTGGTTACGCAAACGAGCGAGCACGCGGAACACTTCGTCGCAGACCGTCGCCGAGGTCGAGGCGGAATATTGCGGATAGAGCGGGACCGCCAGGATGCGCTCGCAGCCTTTCGCGATCAGTGCGTCGATGCCCGACTTGATCGAGGGATTGCCGTAGCGCATCGCCCAGTCGACCACGACGTGGGCACGGTCCGACAGGGCGGCGGCGAGCTTGTCGCTCTGCGACCGTGTGATGGTCTTCAGTGGCGACTCGTTCTTCTCGGTGTTCCAGATCTTCTGGTAGTCGAGCGCCTTGGTGCGGGGGCGGCTGCGCAGGATGATCCCGTTCAGCACGAACTTCCAGACCAGGCCCTGGTCCTCGATGACGCGGGCGTCCGAGAGGAACTCCTTCAGGTACACCCGCACGCCCGGCGCATCGGCCGTGTCGGGCGTTCCGAGATTGATCAGGAGCACGCCAGCGCGCGGCAGGGCGGATTGGGCGGATTGGGCGGCCGGTCTCGCGGCCTCGATGGGGACGACACTGGTCATGGCTCTGTGGGTCGCGCGTTGGTCCGAACTTGTCAAGATGAGGCCGGTTTCGCTAGGGTCGCACCCAGGCGGGGGAGCGACGATGACACTCGCGGAATGGTGCGTCTTTGGAGCGCTGCTGCTCTATCTGTCGACGATCGGCTCGATCAAATGGATCAGGTTTCGCCGCTTCGACAATTCCCGGCCACGCGACCCCGCCTTCTACGAGGACGCGCTCTCGCAGCGCGCGCTCGGCGCGCACCAGAACGGCATCGAGACCTTCCCGTTCTTCGCCTTCGCGGTGCTGCTCGCCGAATTCAGGGATTCGCCGCAGCGGCTGATCGACGAGCTCGCGGCACTTTTCCTCATCGTGCGCCTCGCTTATGTGCTGACCTATCTCGGCAACCGCCCGACGCTGCGCTCGATCCTCTGGAGCATCGGCTTTGCGATCAATCTCGGGATCTTCTTCATGCCGGCGCTGAAGCGGTTTCTGCCGGTGTGAGGTTTGCGACCGTAGCCCGGATGGAGCAAAGCGTAATCCGGGGTCTTCCACGGCGGCACTGTCCCGGATTGCGCTGCGCTCCATCCGGGCTACGAGACCTTCGCCTAGAAACACGTCGTCCGCTCGGCCGCGATGTAGCCGAACAACAGGCCCGCGCCAAACAGCAGCACGACGCCAGCAGCCGCGAATTCGATGCCGCGCATGAACAGCGCGCCGCCGCCGTCGCGCCCTGCGCTGAGGCGGGCGGCGATGTCCTTGGCGGAGACGGCGACGACCGCGATGGCCGCGACCGTGATCGCGGTGCCTAATCCCATCAGGAAGGTGGCGGCGATGCCGGCCCAGAACAGGCCCTGGGCGAGCGCGAACACCAGCACCAGGATCGCGCCGGAGCAGGGGCGGATGCCGACGGTCAGGATCGCAGCGAAGCCGCGCCGCCAGCCACCGGGGCCGGCGAGCTCGCTCGGCGTGGGGCCATGGGAATGACCGCAATGCTCGTCATGGACGTGGTCATGCCCGTGGTGGGCATGATCATGACCGTGGTGATGGTGATCATGACCGTGATCGTGATGATCGTGGGCATCGTGATGATGGTGATGACCGTGATCGTGATGATGCGGCACGCCGGCGATCGCCGGCACCGGCTGGGCCGCCTGCAGCGCCCGGATGAAAATGCGGCCCTTGACCCAGACGAGACGCAGCCCGAACAGCGCGATCAGGGCGTAACTCGCGATCTCGATCGCCCCTTCCGCCTTGCACATGGTCTTGGCCGTCGCATTCAGCACCCAGGCAGAAATGCCGACGATGAGGATCGCGACCAGCGACTGCATCAGGGCCGATGCAAACGACAGCGCGATGCCGCGCCGCGCGGTCTCGTGGTTGGCGACGAGATAGGAGGCGATCACCGCCTTGCCGTGGCCGGGGCCGGCGGCGTGGAAGATGCCGTAGGCAAACGAGATGAACAGCAGCGTCCACACCGCCGAGCCGTCGGACTTGGCGGCGCGAATGGTCGCCGACATCTGGCGATAGAATTCCGACTGTTTGGCCAGCAGCCAGCCGATGAGGCCGCTGGCCTCGGGCTGAGCCGCCTGCGCCGGGCGCGGCGCGCCAAAGGGGTTTTGCGCGAAGACATCGTGAAGCGCGGCATCAGCCACACCTATGACGAGGAAGACGGCGGCGCAGACCAGAAGCCCGCGGGTGAGCGGAGAGCGAAGACGACCGATCAAGGGCAATCCACCGTGATCTTGTTGGCGAACATCATGCCGAAATTCGAGTTCTCGCCGTTCATGAAGGTCTGCTCGTTGAGCTTCTGCGCGCTCGCGGTGCCGTCGCTCGGGCGCTCCAGCTTCATCTGGCAGCCGGCGGGCGCGCCCACCAGTTTCACCGGGCTTTCCTTGGCCATCTGGAAGTCGATGAAGAAAGAGCGGTCGAACACTTCGAGCACCAGCTGCTTGGACTTGACCGGGTTCTTCAGCGGCAGCGTGAAGTGCAGGGTCAGGACCGTATCCTTGTAGTCGAGGAAATAGTCGACCGGCTCCTGGAATCGCTCCTTCTTGCCGTCCGCTCGCGCGAAGGTGAAGTAGGCGTATTCCTTGAGCGACTCGACGTTGGTCTGCGCCAGCGGCCCGAGCTCCTCGCGCGTATAGGCCCCCTTGGTCTTGCTCTCGAGCCCCTGCACCGCATAGGACGAGAACATGTCATCAAACGTCCAGGCGTGGCGGACGCCGGTGATGGAGCCGTCGGCCGCGTAGAGCAGCTCGCTGGTCGCGGTGATCCAGACATGCGGATGGGCCTGCGCCGTGCCTGCCGCGAGCGACAGGCCGGCGGCAAGCAGCGATCCGAACAGGGCGCGCATGCCCATCAGGCCGCCTTCGCGTCGTCGAGCAGGCCGCGCCGGCGCAGCAGCGCGTCGGGCTCCGGCGGGCGGCCGCGGAACGCCTCATAGGCGGCCTCGGGATCGACCGATCCGCCCGAGGCGTAGATGTCGTCGTGCAGACGCTTGGCGACGGCGGGATCGAAGATGTCGCCGGCCTCCTCGAAGGCGCCGAAGGCGTCGGCGTCCATCACCTCCGACCACATGTAGCTGTAATAGCCGGCGGCATAATGGTCGCCGGTGAAGATGTGACCGAACTGGGTGGGCCGGTGACGCAGCGCGATCTCCTCGGGCATGCCGATCTTCTCCAGCTCCTTCTTTTCGAAGGCGCGGACGTCGCTGGCCGCTTCGGCCGGCTGGGTGTGGAATTCGAGATCGACCAGGGCCGAGGAGACGAATTCGACCGTGGCAAAGCCCTGGTTGAATTTTCGCGCGGCCAGGAACCGTTGCAACAGCTCGTCGGGCAGCGGCTCGCCGGTCTGGTAGTGACGGGCGAACTTCTGCAGCACCTCGGGCCGCTCCTGCCAGTGCTCGTAGAGCTGCGACGGCAGCTCGACGAAATCGGTGAACACGGAGGTGCCCGACAGCGACGGATAGGTCACGTTGGAGAGCATGCCGTGCAGGCCGTGGCCAAACTCGTGGAATAGGGTGCGGGCATCGTCGGGCGACAGCAGCGAAGGCTCGCCGCCGGCGCCCTTGGCAAAATTGCAGATATTGAGAACCAGCGGCGCAACATCGCCGTCGAGCTTCTGCTGGTCGCGCAGCGAGGTCATCCAGGCGCCGGAGCGCTTCGACGGCCGGGCGAAGTAGTCGCCATAGAACAGCGCCTTGTGCTTGCCATCGGGGCCCTTGACCTCCCAGACCCGGACGTCGGGATGCCAGACCGGAACGTCCTTGCGCTCCTCGAAGGTGATACCGAACAGGCGCGTGGCGCAGTCGAAGGCGGCGGCGATCATCTGGTCGAGCGACAGATACGGCTTGATCGCGGCATCGTCGAAATTGGCGCGCTGAAGGCGCAGCTTCTCGGCGTAGAAGCGCCAGTCCCAGGGAGCGAGCTTGAAATTGCCGCCCTCTTCCGTGATCAGCGCCTGCATGTCGTCGCGGTCGGCGAGCGCCCGCGCTCTGGCCGGCTTCCAGACCCGCTCCAAAAGGCTCCGGACCGCATCCGGCGTCTTGGCCATGGAGTCCTCCAGCCGGTAAGCGGCGAAGGTCGGATAGCCCAGCAGCTTGGCGCTCTCTTCGCGCAGCTTGAGGACCTCGACGATGGTTCCATTGTTGTCGTTGGCATTGCCGTTGTCGCCCCGCGCGGTGAAAGCCTTGTAGACCTTCTCGCGCAGATCACGCCGGGCGGAGCTCTTCAGGAACTGTTCGACCGAGGAGCGCGACAGCGTGACGATGGCCTTGCCTTCCATGCCGCGCTCTTCTGCCGCAGCCTTGGCGCTGGCGACGAAGCTCTCCGGCAGGCCCTGGCGGTCGGCCTCTCCCAGCTCCATGACCCAGTCCTGCTCATCGCCGAGCAGATGATGGCTGAAGCTGGTGCCGAGTTGGGCGAGCCGCTCGTTGATCTCCGCCATCCGCATCTTGGCCTCCTCGGAGAGGCCGGCGCCGGCGCGGTGGAAGCGGGTGTAGGTGCGCTCCAGCAGGCGAAGCTGCTCCGGAGCCAGGTCCAGATTGGCGCGGTTCTCGTGCAGCTGGGCGATGCGGCCGAACAGCACGGCGTTCATCATGATCGGATTCCAGTGCCGTGCCATCCGCAGAGAGACCTCCTTGTCGATCTCCAGGATGGCCGGGTTGGAATGCGCCGAGACGAGGTCGTAGAACACGGCCGCGACCTTGCTCAGCAGCTTGCCCGAGCGCTCCAGCGCCGTGATGGTGTTGGCGAAGTCGACCGCCGCCGGATCGTTGGTGATCGCCGCGATCTCGGCGGAGTGGTCGGCGAAGGCCTGCTCGAAGGCCGGCAGGAAGTGCTCGGGCTTGATCTCGTCGAACGGCGGGGTCGCAAACGGCGTCACCCAGGCCTTCAGCAGCGGGTTGGTCTCGGAGTCCGTAATTTGGCGGGGTTCTGACATCACAAGTCCCGATTTCGTGGCTCAATTGTTGCGGCCAGCTATAGCACGCGATAGGGCTTTTTTGGGCCATTTGGCCTTGCTCCCGGCCGCCTTTTCGGGGAGATTGCGGCCCTTGAAGACTAGGGATCCCTGAGCCCATGAACGCGCCTTCCTCCTCGTCCCGCCAGATCGCCTGGCCAAGCGTCATCACCGTCATCAGCGCCGCCATCCTGATCGGCGCGGAGGTGTTCGGCGCGGCCTTCGCCGGCGGCTGGGCGCTCGCGATCCTGTTCGGGCTTGGCGACCAGGGCACCCACATCCTGCAGGCCGTGCTGTTCGCGCTCGGTGTGCTCGTGATGACCGCGTTCATCCGCGCGGCCCAGCGTGTCGAGCCCTTCACGAAGCGCCGCTGACGCTTCGCGCGCGAGAGACGCGCGCGCTGCCACAGAAAACTTAACGCGTGTTCATCTTCCGCGTCGCTCGCGCAACACCGCGCAAGCAGATGTTAGGCAATTCTGTTCTCAGCCTAAAAAAATTCTTGCGAAGCTGATTCAAAACGCTTATGTGCGCTCTTGCCCAATTTCGCACGTGCCTGTGGTCGCGTGTCAGTCGGTAGGTATCCGGACAAGAGGCCGGACAGCCGCCAAGGGGTGAAGAAGCCGAGGGGCTCTTCGGAAGTGCGGAAGTCGGAAGACTGAAGGTCGCAAGGCCTGAAGGTCGGACGAGGAAGCAAACCCGGAGCGTCCAGCATCTCTCTCAAAGAGATGCCTTGTCGAAGGTGACTTCGCTCTTTGCAACCGTGACTGGCAGCCGGAGGCGAACCGGCGCACCCCGCTCTCAACGGGGGACGCGACTTAAAGCAACGACGGATCGGGCTTTTTTGGTCTCTACCGGCATTCCAACGCCGGCGCGGGCTACTGAAAAGGCTTGTCCTTCATTGCCAGGTGTGCGGGCGGGAAATTCCCAACCAATCCACGGCAGCACAATTCGGTCTAGGGGTCTTTGCCCTGTCGCGTCTCCATCGTGCGGCAGCGGCGTAGCACCCTCGTCCGAGAACCACTTTGAACGAGCTCCGTCGCTGGGGCCGCTTTGGAGAGTGCTATGACCGAACGTATCCAGGAATTCCTGCGCAACCGCCGCAAGGATGGCCTCGACACCGAGCCGTGCCTCGTCGTCGACCTCGAGGTCGTGCGCGACAATTACCAGACCTTCGCCAAGGCGCTGCCCGACAGCCGCGTGTTCTACGCCGTCAAGGCGAACCCGGCGCCGGAAGTGCTCGCGCTGCTGGCATCCATGGGCTCCTGCTTCGACACCGCGACGGTCGCCGAGATCGAGATGGCGCTGGCCGCGGGTGCGACGCCCGACCGCATCTCCTTCGGCAACACGATCAAGAAGGAGCGCGACATCGCGCGCGCCTTCGCGCTCGGCATCCGGCTTTTCGCCGTGGATTGCGCCGCCGAGGTCGAGAAGGTCGCCCGTGCCGCCCCCGGCGCGAAGGTGTTCTGCCGCATCCTCTATGATTGCGCCGGCGCCGAGTGGCCGTTGTCGCGCAAGTTCGGCTGCGACCCGGAAATGGCCGTCGAGGTGCTCGACGTTGCCAAGCGCCTGGGCTTGGAGCCGTGCGGCATCTCGTTCCATGTCGGCTCGCAGCAACGCAAGGTGAAGGCGTGGGACCGTGCGCTGGCGATGGCCTCGCAGGTGTTCCGCGACTGCGCCGAGCGCGGCATCAACCTGTCCATGGTCAACATGGGCGGCGGCTTTCCGACCAAGTACCTGAAGGACGTGCCGCCGGTCGTGACCTACGGCCGCTCGATCTTCCGCGCGCTGCGCAAGCACTTCGGCAACCAGATTCCGGAGACCATCATCGAGCCGGGCCGCGGCATGGTGGGCAACGCCGGCATCATCGAATCCGAGGTCGTGCTCATCTCGAAGAAGAGCGACGAGGACGAGGTGCGCTGGGTCTACCTGGACATCGGCAAGTTCGGCGGTCTCGCCGAGACGATGGACGAGTCGATCCGCTACGCCATCCGTACCCGTCACGACGGCGCGGACATGACGCCGTGCGTGCTCGCGGGTCCGACCTGCGACAGCGCCGACGTGCTGTACGAGAAGAGCCCGTATCCGCTCCCCGTCACGCTCGAGATCGGCGACAAGGTGCTGATCGAAGGCACCGGGGCCTATACGTCGACCTACTCGTCGGTGGCGTTCAACGGCATCCCGCCGCTGCGGACGTACCATATCTGATCCGCCTCTTTCTCTGAGGCCTGACGAACCCGGGAGCCGGATTGCCGGCTCCTCCCTGACAGTTCGATCTGACGACGTCTTGGACAGGCGTGCTGTGCGCACGCCGGTTCAAGCGGGGACTGACGCGCCATGACTGCTTTTCGGAAGCCACAGATCGCCCTCACCTCGAAAGCCGCTCCGTTCGTGATCCGCGCGGAGCGTGCTGCCGACGTCGCCGCCCGTGAAGCGCTGCTCGATGCCTGCTTTGGCGAGAACCGCCACGGCCGCACCTGCCAGCGCCTGCGCGACGGACGCGCGCCCGCCACAGGCCTTGCCCTGTCGGCGGTGCGCGAGGGCAAGCTCGTGGGAACCGTGCGGCTGTGGCACGTCAGCGCCGGAGGCAGGCCTGCTCTGGTCCTCGGACCGCTGGCGGTTGACCCTGCCTGCCGCGAGCTCGGGATCGGCGCCGCGCTGATGCATCAAGCGCTGGCCGCCGCCCGGGCGCGCGGGCATGAAGCCGTCATCCTGCTCGGCGATGCCCCCTATTATGCCCGCTTCGGCTTCTCGGGCGAGAAGACCGGCGCGCTGGCGCTGCCCGGCCCGTTCGAGCGCGACCGGCTGCTCGCGATCGAATTCCAGGCGGGTGCGCTCGATGGCGCCGAGGGGATGATTGTCCCGACCGGCGCGCCCCTGTCCAAACGGAGGGTCCTTCGCGCCCTCCATGCGCACGCGGCCTGAGGGATTGCCATGATGGCGACGACCGAAGCCGCGTAAAGCGGCAACGCCCGGCTGCGCCCGTCCTGACGCCCGCTCTTTCGGGGTTGCGCAGGCCCGGGAAACGCCCTTTAACCCCGCGAAACACCCCTTTCAGTCGAGGTCCGAAACATGTCCCGTCGCCTCATTTCCACCGGCTCTCCCCTCGAGAAGACCGTCGGCTACAGCCGCGCCGTGATCGACGGCGATTTCGCCTTCGTCGCGGGAACCACGGGCTATGACTACACCACGATGACGATGCCGGCTGATGTCACGAGCCAGTCACGCAACTGCTTCAAGACCATCGAAGCTGCCCTGAAAGAGGGCGGATTCGAGATGGCCGATATTGTCCGTGCGACCTACTACGTCACCGACGCCAGCTACATCGACGCCCACTTCGCCGTCTGCGGCGAGGTCCTCGGTGACATCAGGCCGGCGGCGACGTTGCTGGTCGTCAGCGCCCTCGCCAAGCCCGAGATGAAGGTCGAGATCGAAGTCACCGCCAAGCGCCGCAGCATCTGACACGCGCTGCAGCGCCTGATCCACCCCTCACCATTTGTTTGCCAGCACGTTCCGGAGAAAACCATCCCATGAGCCCCGCCTCGCAGATCTACGCGAAGATCACCGGTCCCATCGTCATGGTCGGCTTCGGCTCCATCGGCAAAGGCACGTTGCCGCTGATCGAGCGGCATCTCGACTACGACAAGTCCCGCGTCACCGTGATTGATCCCAAGGACGAGGGCCGCAAGGCGCATTGCGAAAAGCACAATGTGCGCTTCATCCAGAAGGCCGTGACCCGGGACAATTACCGCGAGTTGCTGACCCCGCTGCTGACCGAAGGCGGCGGCCAGGGCTTTTGCGTCAATCTATCGGTCGACACCGGCTCCACCGACATCATGGAGCTCTGCAACGAGCTCGGCGCGCTCTACATCGACACCGTCAACGAGCCCTGGCTGGGCTTCTATTTCGACTCCTCGAAGGGTCCGGAAGCGCGCTCCAATTACGCCCTGCGCGAAGCCACGCTGGCGGCCAAGCGCGCGCGTCCCGCGGGCTCGACCACGGCGGTCTCCTGCTGCGGCGCCAATCCCGGTATGGTCTCCTTTTTCGTCAAGCAGGCGCTCCTCAACGTCGCCGCCGATCTCAAGCTCAATGCCCCCAAGCCGAAGACCAAGGCCGAATGGGCGGATTTGATGCGGCAGGCCGGCATCAAGGGCATTCACATTGCCGAACGCGACACCCAGCGCTCGAAGAAGCCGAAAGAGCCCGACGTGTTCGTCAACACCTGGTCGGTCGAAGGCTTCCTGTCGGAAGGCGTGCAGCCGTCAGAGCTCGGCTGGGGCACCCATGAAAAATGGATGCCCGAGAACGCGCGGACCCACGAAGCCGGCTGCGGCGCGGCCATCTACCTGATGCAGCCCGGCGCCAACACGCGCGTGCGCACCTGGTGCCCGACCCGCGGCGCGCAATATGGCTTCCTCGTCACCCATAACGAGTCGATCTCGATCGCCGATTACTTCACGGTGCGCGACGCATCGGGCAAGGCGATCTACCGGCCGACCTGCCACTATGCCTATCATCCGGCCGACGATGCCGTGCTGTCGCTGCACGAGATGTTCGGCCGCGCCGCCAAGATGCAGGAGAAGCACCACATCCTCGACGAGAACGAGATCGTCGACGGCATCGACGAGCTCGGCGTGCTCCTGTTCGGCCACGACAACAATGCCTACTGGTACGGCTCGCAGCTCTCCATCGAGGAGACCCGCAAGCTCGCGCCCTACCAGAACGCCACCGGCCTGCAGGTGACTTCCGCCGTGCTCGGCGGCATGGTGTGGGCGCTGGAGAACCCGAAGGAAGGCATCGTCGAAGCCGACGAGATGGATTTCGATCGCCTGCTGGAAATCCAGCTGCCCTATCTCGGCCCAGTGAAGGGGTTCTACACCGACTGGACGCCGCTGACGGATCGTCCGGGACTGTTCCCGGAAGACATCGACACCAGCGATCCCTGGCAGTTCAAGAACATTCTCGTGCGGTGAGGGGCGCGGGCTTCGGCCCCACCACAGCTGTCATGCCCCGCGAAGGCGGGGCATCCAGTACGCCGCGGCGTCTCGGTTCAATCACTACGGTCTCTGAAATACTGGATCGTCCGCCTTCGCGGACGATGACACCGTTGGTCTATCAGACAGCTACTTCTTCTCGATCGGCGGCGCGATCTTCTCGGCCGGTGCCGGCGGCAGTGCCGGCTTGGTCGCCGCGCCTTGTGTCTGCGGCTCAGGCCGCGCCGGCTCGGGGGCCGGCGTGGTCGGCCGGTCGCCGCCCGGCTTGGCTTCCGCGGGCACCTTGCTCTGCTCGTCAGAGGGCGTGCCCTGAAGCGGCGGTGTCGCCTGCGCCAGTTGCATCCGGCTCTCGGCGCGGATCTGCGCGATCGATATGCCCGATATAACGACACCTGCTGCGAACAGCGAACAGGCGATCAGAAGGTCGAGTTTCAGTCTGCGCTTGTCATTGACTGTCATGTCGATCACCGCCTTTGTCCGCGGGATCAACGAAATTGCCCGACCGGGGTTCCGTTCCCGGCGAGGGGGAACTGCAGCCTGCGCGCCAAAACGCCGCGCTCACTCCGTCGTGCTGACTTCCCACGTCGCGTGGCGGACGCCGGGCAGATGCTGGAGATCGGTCGCCGCCGCGTTCAGCTCGTTCGGGTCGACCGCGCTGGCGACCAGCTTGGCGACAATCTCCAGCATATCCTCGCCGAGCTCGACGACCTCGATACCCGCCACCGGATATTTCGCACCTTCGAGCTTGTCGACGAGGCGGTCGCGCATGTCGGGCAGTGCGTCGGCGGCGACCGCGAGCTTGAAATAATAGGTCGCCTCCAGCGCCTTCTCGTTCAGCGGGATGCGGTTGATGGCGTTGACCAGGGGGCGCAGCATGGTGTTGCCGGCGATGACGAAGACGGTCAGCGCCGCCGCCTGCGCGATCATGTCGGCACCGGCGCAGGAGCCGACAGCGGCCGAAGCCCATAGCGTCGCAGCGGTGTTGAGCCCGCGCACGTCCATACCTTGCTTCATGATGACACCGGCGCCGAGGAAGCCGATGCCCGAGACGACATAGGCGATGACCCGCACCGCGCCATCGGCGCCGTCCAGCTGCATGGCGAGATCGACGAAGGCGGCCGCGCCGACTGCGACCAGCACATTGGTGCGCAGGCCCGCGGTACGCTGGCGATATTGCCGCTCGGCACCGATCAGCGTGCCCAGCACGAAGGCCGTAGTCAGGCTGATTAGCGTGTCGAGGAAATCAGCAAGCTGGAAGGTCGTCAGAAATCGCATGAATGTCAGCTGCCGTAGGGTGGGCAAAGCGAAGCGTGCCCACGGCTCCCGTCAATGCAAAAAGATCGTGGGCACGGCGCAAGAGCGCCTTTGCCCACCCTACGGCCTAAAGGATGACAGTTTAAAGCTCCAGCATTCCGCCGTCCCCATTTTCATCGGCGAAAGCGAGCAGCGTGCCTTTCGCATTCCAGGCGAGCGCGGCCACGGGCGGCGTGCCGTTGCGGCGGACCAGGATCTCGGCGCCATCCTCCAGCCGCACCATCAGCACGGTGCCGTCGCTGTAGCCGGCGGCGAGGATGTCGTTCTTCGGATGGCAGGCGACCACCGACACCCGCGCCTGCAGTGGCGCGAGCATCGCGGGCTCCTTGCCCATCGGACCGTCCTTGCTGGCGAACGGCCAAATGATGACGGTGTCGGCGCCCGAGGTCGCGAGCCCCTTGCCGCCCGCGCTCCAGGACATCGAGCGGACGCGGCCGGGATAGCCGGTCATCCGCATATGCCTGTTGTCGGCAAGCCGCCAGCCATGCAGCGCCGCCTCGTGCATGGTGGTGACCAGGAATTTGTTGTCCGGGCTGAAAGTGACGCCGAGATGCGAGCCGGCCCAGGGCAGGAATTCGGCTGATCCCGCCATGTTCGGAAACCACAGCGTCGCGCCATTGTAATGGGCGATTGCGAGCCGGAGTCCCTTGGGCGCGAACGCAAGCCCACCGACGGTCGAGGGCACCTCGAGCGACTTCTCTTCGATCTTGCCGCTCTTGACGAAAGCCGTCTTGCCGGCCGACCAGGCGTAGGATCCGTCCGCATGCAGCGCCACCGCATCGATCCAGCGTCGCTTGGGATCGGTGGCGAGCAGCGTCACCTCGCCCTTGGCGTCGAGCGAGACGACCTTGCCGTCGTCGCCCCCCATCACGAGGCGCTTGCCATCGCAGGCGGTGGAGAGAATGCCGCCGCTGTGAACAGTGACCGTGCTGATCTCACCCTTGTCATCGACGAACGCGACATTCTCCTCGCCGCCGACGAAGGCGGCGCGATCCCTGAGGAAATGCACCGAGGTCACGCCCATGCCGAGCGTAACCGGCTTGACGCGATCGGTGACGGAGACGATCGAGGCGGAATCGGGGGCCGGCGAAAACTCTTTCATCACGAGACGATGCAGCTCTCAAAACCCTTGCGGATGGCCTCTTCCGGCAATTCGCGGCCGATGAAGACGAGGCGGCTCTCGCGCGGCTCGCCCTCCTTCCACTTTCGCTGGTGGTCACCCTCCAGCATCATGTGGACGCCCTGGAAGACGTAGCGATCGTCGTCGTCGTGGAAGGCGAGGATGCCCTTGGAGCGCAGGATCTTGCCGCCTTCGACCTGCACCAAATTCTGCAGCCAGGGCATGAACACATTCGGATCGAGCGGCTTGTCGGTCTTGAGCGACAGCGACTGCATGTCCTCGTCGTGATAGTGCTTCAGGCCGTGACCGTGATCATGGTGGTGATGATCGTGGCCGTGATGGTGGTGATCATGGTCGTGGTCATGATCGTCGGCCTCCAGGAAGTCCGGCTCGATGTCGAGGATGCGGTCGAGATCGAAGGCGCCGCGGTCGAGCACGTCGGCCAGGGCCACCGAGCAGCGCTCGGTGCGGTGGAGTTTCGCATAGGGATTGATGCCGCGGATGCGGGCTTCGACCTCGGCAAGCTCGCCCTTGCTGACGAGATCGGTCTTGTTCAGCACGATGACGTCGGCAAAGGCGATCTGGTTCTTGGCCTCGGGCGCGTCCTTGAGCCGATCGGACAGCCATTTGGCGTCGGCCACCGTGACCACGGCATCGAGCCGCGCATTCTTCTGCACGTCCTCGTCGACGAAGAAGGTCTGGGCGACCGGCGCCGGATCGGCAAGGCCGGTGGTCTCGACGATGATGGCGTCGAACTTGCCCTTGCGCTTCATCAGGCCGTCCATGATGCGCACGAGGTCACCGCGCACGGTGCAGCAGATGCAGCCATTGTTCATCTCGAACACTTCCTCATCGGCGCCGATGATGAGGTCGTTGTCGATGCCGATCTCGCCGAATTCGTTGACGATGACGGCGTATTTCTTGCCGTGATTCTCCGACAGGATGCGGTTCAGGAGCGTGGTCTTGCCGGCACCGAGATAGCCGGTCAGGACGGTCACGGGAATTTTCTGAGAGGTCGCTTCAGACATAACAACTCCGGACTTCGGGCTTTTCGCGCGACGCGAGGCGGGGTGGCCCCTGCCCTAGTGGTCAAGCGCGCTGGTCAGCGCCTTTATATTGTGCCTGACCATATCAATGTAAGTGGGTGCAGGCCCCTTTTCGCCGGTCAAACCGTCCGAAATCAGGGTCCCGCCGACTTTTGAGCCGGTCTCGGCCGCGATCCGCCGGATCAGCCGGTCGTCGCTGATATTTTCCAGAAACACGGCCGGTATTTTTTGTGCCTTGATCTGGCCGATGATGGCCGCGATGTCGCGTGCGCTCGGCTCGGTTTCGGTGGAGACCCCCAGGGGGGCGATGAACTGGATACCGTATTCGGCGGAAAAATAGCCGAAGGCGTCATGGGTCGAGATCACCTTGCGCCGCTCCGGCGGGATTTTCGCCACGGCCTCGCGGACCTCGCGGTCGAGCGTTTCGAGCTTTTCCAGATAGGCTTTTGCCTGGACCCGGAAGAACTCCGCATCATCCGGGGCGGCCGCCGCCAGCGCATTGGCAATATCGGTCACGTAGACCTTGGCGTTGGGGACCGACTGCCAGGCGTGGGGGTCGGCGGCCGAACCGAGCTTCAGCGGCACGATGCCGGCGCTCGCGGTGACCACCACGGCCTTGCTCCCTGCGGACTGCACGAGACGCGGCAGCCAGCCCTCCAGCCCGAGCCCATTGACGATGACGAGCTTCGCCTCCGCGACCCGCTTCGCATCGGCTGGCGCCGGCGTATAGACGTGGACGTCGCTGTCGGGGCCGACCAGCGTCGTAACGTTGGCCCGATCTCCCCCGACGTTACGGACGAAGTCGCCGAGGATCGAGAAGCTCGCAATGACGTTGAGCCGTTCCGCGGCCTGCAACGGCGAGGCGATGGTCAGCAAGGCAAGGAACAGAAGGAAGCGCATCGCCCGTCACGCTTCCAGATGCCGGCCGGGAAACATCTGCCGGACGATGCCGCCGACGCGGCCGAACAGCACGGAGGCGATGTAGAGCACCGTCGCCACGAGAATGACCGCAGGGCCGGACGGCACGCGGGTCTGGAACGACAGCACGAGGCCGGCATAGCCGGAAGCCGCGGCAGCGACCACCGCGATGCAGATCATGACGGTGAGATCGCGTGACCAGAACCGCGCGATACCCGCCGGCAGGATCATCAGGCCGACCGCAAGCAGCGTGCCAAGGGCCTGAAAGCCATTGACGAGGTTGATCACGACCAGCGCCAGGAAGGCGAGATGCGCGGGACCGCCGGCGCGGCTGACTGTGCGCAAGAACAAGGGATCGACGCTCTCGATCACCAGCGGGCGGTAGATCACGGCGAGCACCAGCAGCGTCACGGTGGCGTTGAAGGCCACCACCAGCAGGGTCTGGTCGTCCATCGCGAGGATGTTGCCGAACAGCACGTGGAGCAGGTCGATATTGGTGCCCTTGATCGAGACGATGGTGACGCCGAGCGCCAGCGAGGCCAGATAGAAGGTCGCGAGCGAGGCGTCCTCCTTCAGCCCGGTCGAGCGCGCGACGACGCCGGCGAGGATCGCGACGGCAAAGCCTGCGATCAGCCCGCCGGCCGTCATCGCGAACAGATTGAGCCCGGAGAGCAGGAAGCCGACCGCCGCGCCGGGCAGAATCGCATGCGCCATGGCATCGCCGACGAGGCTCATCCGCCGCAGCATCAGGAAGACGCCGATCGGCGCACCGGCCAGCGACAATGCGATCACGGCGGCCAGCGCCCGCCGCATGAACTCGAATTCGGTGAAGGGACCGATCAGCGTGTCGTAGAGCATCGGTGATCACGCCGCCCGCGAGCTGGTATCGTCGGCGGCGCAGGCCGCGGCGCTGTCGTCGAACGCCTCGCACATCCGCATCGCCACCAGCAGGTTTTCCGGCGTCAGAACCTCCACTGTCGGTCCCCACGCCACGGGGCCTCGCGCCAGCACCAGCGTCTCGGTGAAATGGTTGCGCACCATCTCCATGTCGTGCAGCGCGGCGAGCACGGTGCGGCCCTCGCCATGCCAGTGCTTGACCAGCGCGAGCAGGTCGGTCGTGGTCTTGCTGTCAATGGCGTTGAAGGGCTCGTCCAGCACGATCAGGCTTGCGTCCTGGAGCAACACGCGCGCGAACAGCACGCGCTGCATCTGGCCACCCGAGAGCGTACCGATCGGGCGGTTCTCGAAGCCATTGAGGCCGACGGAGGCGATCGCGCGCAAGATCTTCCCGCGCGCCGCCTTGCCGATACCGCCGAACAAGCCGGTCCCGCGCCACAGCCCGGTGCCGACGAAGTCGAACACCGAGATCGGGAAGCTGCGGTCGATCTCCGCGCTCTGCGGCAGATAGGCGATATCGCGAGAGTCGAGCCCGCCGAGATGGATGCTGCCGTCGAGCGGCCGGAGGATGCCGACGATGCCGCGCAGCAGGGTCGACTTGCCGGCGCCATTCGGGCCGATCACGGCGACCAGCGCGCCCCGCGCAACCTCACCGTTGAGATGGTGCACGGCCGGATGCCGGTCATAGCCGAGCGTGACATTGTGGAAGTGCAGCGCCGCCATGGTCACCTCATCGCCAGGAAGACCACGCCCCAGAGCACGGCACAGACGGCGAGCGCGGCCAGAAGGCGCGCGGCCATGGTCATGCGCAGGATCGACCAGGGCGCCGCCTGGGCCGGATGCGGCGAGGCCGCGTCGTGGACATGGGCGTGGGTGTGGTCGTGCCCATGCGAATGCGCGTGGTCATGAGAATGGCCATGGGCATGGTCGTGATGGTGGGCGTGGGACGCGGCGGGAACCATTTCGGAACGTTATATTATAACATAACCCCTGTCCACGTCGGGCTCACGGCTTGCCGATCACCATCGCGATGGCAGCTGCCACGAAAGGAAACGGCACCGACACGGCGCAGCGGAACCAGACGAAACGGGCCGGCATGAACGGGATTTCCCACAAGATCACCCGCTGGAAGGCGAACAGGGCCCAGGCTACGACATAGGCCACCACCTGCGGCACCCCGCCGCCCGACTTCAGCGCCACCGTGCCGATGGAGAAGCCGATCACGGGCCCGCCCGGCGTGGCGGCGCCGGCGACCACGGCGGTCGCAACCCCGAGCCAGCCGCTGTCCGGCCCGAGCCAGCCGGTGATCACCTCCTGCGGGATGATCGCGGCGATGTAGCCGGAGCCGATCACGCCCAGCGCGATGCGCGGCACGATGTTGATGAAATCCATCGAACCTTCGCGCAGCGAGGCCTTGAACACAGGCGGGCCGCGGCGAAAGGCGATCAGCCCGACGCCGAACACCGATCCCCACAACAGGATGTCGATGAAAAGCGCGGCGCTCATGCCGCGTCCTCGTCGCTTTCACGCTTCGGATAGAGCCGGACATAGACGAAGCGGCCGAGCGCACCGGCGAGTACCGGCAGCGGCAGCGAAATCAGAATCCGCCACAGCGTGAAGTCGGTGCCCATGATCGGGATTTCCCAGGCCACCGCCCGGCCATAGCCGATCAGGGTCCAGCTCACGACCATGGCGATGGTGGCGCCGAAATCGGCGCCGACTGCGAGCAGCGCACTCGCCACGGGATAGGCAGTGAAGGGACCGCCCGGCAGGATCGCGCCGAAGGCGGTGCCGATCAGCAGCCCCATCAGGCCGGATTTCGGTCCGAGCGAGCGCGAGACCTTTTCGTGCGGCAGGATCTCCGAGATGAAGGCCCCGAGCAGGCAGCCGGCGAGCACGCGCGGCAGGATGCCTGAGAATAGCGACAGATCGTGGGTCAGAATGTCGAGAACACCGTCGGTGCCGTCACGCCGCCAGACCAAGGTCGCACTCACCGCGACCAGCGCTGCGATGATGATCGTCGACCAGCCGATCGGCTTGCGGACCCGCCCCGGCCGCGGTTCGGACTCCGCGTCCTCGGCAGGCGCCGGGTTCTTCGGGGAAGGTTCTGACAACGGGCTCGGTCGCTCGAGGGTGATGCCGTTCCTGATTAAGGGCGGCGTCCATTCGATGCAAACAGTACGATGACAGACCGGTGCGCGCGCCACGCAGGGCAATTCCGCACAGCAAAAAGGCGGCCGCGCGAGCGACCGCCTTTTGTTTTCTGTCATTCCGGGGCGCACAAAGTGCGAGCTCTGGTGCGCAACTGCGCACCTGAGAATCTCGCGCCACAACTTCTGGATTCCGGGTTCGCCCTGCGGGCGCCCCGGAATGACAACGAGGCCTTACGCCTTCTCGAGCAGGGACTCGACGTATTCCCAGTTCACGAGGTTCTCGACGAACGCCTTGAGATAATCGGGGCGGCGGTTGCGGTAGTCGATGTAATAGGAGTGCTCCCAGACGTCGCAGCCGAGGATCGGGGTGGCGCCATGCACCAGCGGATTCTCGCCGTTCGGGGTCTTGGAGATCTCGAGCTTGCCGTTCTTGACCTGGAGCCAGCACCAGCCGGAGCCGAACTGGCCGACGCCGGCCGCCTGGAAGTCGGTCTTGAACTTCTCGAAGCCGCCGAGGTCCTCGTTGATCTTCTTCTCGATCTTGCCCGGCAGCTTGGTGCCGCCGCCATTGGGCTTCATCCAGCTCCAGAAGTGGATGTGGTTGTAGTGCTGGCCGGCATTGTTGAACACCGCGGGGTTCTTGCCGAACGAGCCCTTGACGATCTCTTCAAGGGACTTGCCTTCCCATTCGGTCCCCTTGAGCGCGTTGTTGCCGTTGGTGACGTAGGCCTGATGATGCTTGTCGTGGTGGAATTCCAGCGTCTCCTTCGACATGAACTGGCCAAGGGCGTCATAGGCGTAAGGGAGGGGGGGCAGTGTAAAGGTCATGGGATGTTGTCCGCGACTGATGGGGAACTGGCTTAACGGGGACTCTTATAGAAGGTTCCACCGCCGTTAAATACCTCAGAATTTGCGAAAAGACGTGATGCCACGGCTTGGCCGGATTGCATAACTTCGCAGCACCGAGGGACATTCAACCGGGGCCGATCGCCGGCCGCAGAATATCGTTGCCTTTGAACCGGTTATGACAGAACGAATGAACCGCGCAGCCGCGTTGCGAGAGACAAAGCCATGAGCATCGAGATCGACATTTTGAACGGCGACGCCTCGTGGCCGATCGCCAAGCCGCTGCTCAGCGCGGTCTGGGGTCAAGACGCAGCGGAGAAGCCGGCCTGGGCTCACGTCAAATGGGCCAATGCCGACCTGCGCGTGCTGATCGAGACGCCCGAGGACGGTCTCGTCTGCCATGTCGGCATCTACTTCCGCACCGTCACCTGGAACGGACAGAAGGTCCATATCGGCGGCATCGGCGGGGTCTGCACCCGCGAGGACCGGCGCGGTCGCGGCTATGCGACCGTGGCGATCGACGCGGCGGTTCACACCATTCGCGCCAACGAGGCCGTTCGCTTCGCGCTGCTGTTCTGCGAACCACACAATTTTTCGTTCTACGAGACCCGGAGCTGGCTGCCCTTCAAGGGCGAGGTCTATTGCGAGCAGCCGGAGGGGCGGATCCGCTTCACCGAGATGGCGCCCTACGTCTTCAACATCGTCCGCGCGCCGACGCTGGGCACCATCGACCTATGCGGCCTGCCGTGGTGACCCCTGCGTGGAGTGAGGGCTGCCGCAGGGGCTCGGCCGCCCTATAATATGTCGATCATCATCTAAAATTCCGCCCGGTGAACATGACGATCGACGCCCCTGCAGACGCCGTCCCGCCGATTGCGCCGGTCGCCTCCCCGATCGCCAGCCTGCTGACTGCGCCGATCCTGCCGACGCTGCTGCGGCTCGCGATCCCCAACATGATCGCGATGGTCGGCAGCACTTTGGTTGCGATCGCCGAGACCTCCTATATCGGCCGGCTCGGCACCATTCCGCTCGCCGCGATCGCGCTGGTGTTTCCGTTCGCGATGCTGACGCAGATGATGAGCGCGGGCGCGATGGGCGGCGGCGTTTCGTCCGCGATCAGCCGCGCGCTCGGCGCCGGGGATCGTGACCGCGCCGCGACGCTGGCGCTGCATGCCGCCATCATCGGCCTCTGCGGCGGGCTGTTCTTCACGGTGATGATGCTCGTCTTCGGCCGCTCCTTCTTCACCCTGCTCGGCGGGCGCGATCGCGTGCTCGAGGAGGCCAGCGGCTATTCGCAGGTGCTGTTCTCCGGCGCGGTCGCGATCTGGCTCGTCAACACGCTCGCCTCGGTGATCCGCGGCACCGGCGACATGCGCCTGCCCTCGATGACGCTGATCGGCGCCAGCGTGCTCCAGATCGCGCTCGGCGGCACGTTGGGGCTCGGCCTGTTCGGCGTGAAGCCCTTCGGCATGCCGGGAGTCGCCAGCGGCCAGTTGATCGCGTTCACCTGCGCCGCGGTCTTCTTCCTCTGGTATCTCGCGTCCGGCCGCAGCCGGCTGCCGCTGAATATTCGCGCGTTTCATTTCGAGCGCGCGATGTTCCTGGACATCCTCAAGGTTGGTGCGGTGGCCTGCCTGTCGCCGCTCCAGACCGTGCTCACCATTTTGATCTTCACGAAGATCCTGGCCACGTTCGGCACCGAGATGCTGGCCGGCTACGGCATCGGCTCGCGGCTGGAATTCTTGCTGATCCCGATCACCTTCGCCTTCGGCATCGCCTCGGTGCCGATGGTCGGAATGGCGATGGGCGCCGGACAGGTGAAGCGCGCGCGGCGTGTGGCCTGGACCGCCGCTGCAGCTTCCGGATTGACGGTCGGCCTGATCGGCCTCGCCGTCGCGCTCGCTCCGTCGCTATGGGTCGCGCTCTTCACGCGCGATCCCGGCGTCACCGCCGCCGCGCACAGCTATTTCCACTGGGCCGGCCCGACCTTCGTGTTCTTCGGCATCGGCGTGTCGCTCTACTTCTCCTCGCAAGGCGCGGCGCGCGTCGGCGGCCCCGTGCTCGCTTCCACCGCGCGGCTTCTGATCGTCGCGATCGGCGGCGTCGTCCTCATGATGACGCAGGCGCCGGCCTGGACCTTGTTCGCGCTGGTCGGCGGCGCCATGGCGGTGTTCGGCCTGTCGACTGCGGCCTCGGTCGCCTTCGCGCGCTGGGACAAATGATCGCAGGACATCAACGCAGGCAAATGAACGCAGGAATGTGATTCCAGCCAGCGTTGCACTATCCCGCCGGGCTGCTATGGAGGCGCTCCATTTTCGGGGCCTCTTCCATGACTTCCAGATTCGCTGCTCTCATCGTCCTTCTCGCTGCGCTGCTCGGCGCGCCGGCCGCGCATGCGCAGAGCGCCGATGGGACATGGCTGACCCAGGCGGGTGATGCGCGCGTCAAGATCAGCAAGTGCGGCGGCGGCATCTGCGGCATCGTCGCCTGGCTGCGCGAGCCCTACGACACCGCGACCGGCCAGCCCGCCACCGACAGCAAGAACCCCAATCGCGAGCTCGCCAGGCGCCCGATGATCGGCCTGCCATTGTTCAGCGGCATGCAGCCCTCAGGTCCGAACAAATGGTCCGGCCAGATCTACAATGCCGACGACGGCAGTACCTATGCCAGCAGCATCTCCGTGATGGGAGCGGATTCGCTGCGGGTCGAAGGCTGCGTCGGCGCGCTCTGCGGCGGCGAGACCTGGACGCGGACGGGACGCTGACGCTTCACGCCACCATCGCCTTCAGCGCCGTCGCCGCCGAGGCGTAGCCGCCCCGTGCGCCATCGATGAAATGGACGTGATCACTGCGCAGCGCCGACGGCGTGAAGCAGGTCATCATGGCGGCGTCCTGCTGATAGAGACCGAAGCGCACGATACCCTCGCGCGCAGCCGCCGCCAGACGGTCGCTCAGCGCGCGCTCGAGCTGCGGCGTGCAGTCGAGGATCATGCGCAGGCCGTCGTCAAATTTCCTGAAGTCCGAGTTCTCGACCACCTGACGCCTGTAGACGTTCGGCACGAAGCCGCCGACGTTGAGGTCGAAGCGCATGATCAGATAGACGAACAGCGTATAGGCCAGCACGGTGGCGCGGCGCGCGAGCAGCGGACCACCGCGTCTGGTGCGGGCTTCGTATTCCAGCCCCTGCGGCGGCCATTTCAGCGGCGGTCCCTGCGGCGGTACCGGGCGGGCGCCGTCCGGGCTGCGCTCGACGAGATGGATGACGTCCTCGATCACCTTGCGGAAGGCATGCGGGTCGGCGCCGCGCGCCGGCATCACCAGAACCGAGAGGATCAGCCCACGTGAGGCCGGTATCACCTCGAAGCGGCAGGACAGGCCCGAGAGATCGGGCTGCGTGCCCGCCGGCGCTGCCGGCACGGCAAACTCCCCGCGCTTCATCGCGGCATCGGCGAAGGCGAGCCCGCCGCCCGAGAACATCGCATAGGACAGGTTGGCCGACGGCCCGAAGCGCGCGACGCGCACGTCGAGGCCCTGCGCGCGGATGGCGCTGACCGGCACCAGCGCGACCCGCATCGTCAGATCGAGATCTTCCCGCACCCAGGTCGCGGTTGCCGCCAGCGCCTCTCGGGCAGGTTCGAGGTCGCCTGGCGCAACCGCAAAGCTCGCGCCGTCGCCGCCGAACACGAAGGGGAATTCGCGTCCCTCCAACGCGTTCGTCACCGCCGCGATCACGGCGGCGCCGGCCATGTTCACCGCCTTGTAGCGCTGCGCCGCGATCGCCTTGGTGGAATCGACGATATCGGCGACGCCGATGCTCCAATCGTCCGGCAACGGCACATAGAGCGCAGGGTCCATCAGGCTGGTGAAGCCGCGGAAGACGGGAATGCCGCCATAGAAGGATTCGCCTGAGGTCATCGGGGATGCCGGATGGTTGGAATGCGAAACAAATACGTGGCAGGATCGATCCGGGTTCGCCGGCCGGCGGCCCCTTTCAATCATTGGCCGAAACGGTTCCAGACAACAAGATAGGGCAGCAACAAGATGAGGCCGCGTTGCAATGCCGCAGCGTGTCATTGATCGGCATCAAGCGGCCGGCCGGGAAGAACGGCTATTGTCCTCAGCTCCAAGGGTTGCATGGGATGATCGAGGTGTCCGACTTCGGCAGCAAGGACTCCACCTCTCCGGTCCGCCGGCGCACGGGCATCGACCCGATCAGCGCGGTGAAGATGCCCGAAAGACTGACGGCAGCCGTCGATGCCTGGGCTGAAGCCCATCAACTGACCCGCTCGGATGCGATCTGCAAGCTGATCGAGCTGGGCCTGAAGATCGCGCCCCCGGTCCACGCCCCGGTGCACCCAATCGCATCGGACGCCACCAGGATCGAAGAGATCGCGGTCCACGAGATCGAGACGCTGCTCGATCCGGCATTGCCCGTGGACGAACGCGACCGCCGCATCCGCCGCCTCACCGAAGGGCCGCCGGAATTTTCACATGAGCGGATTGACCTGCCGAAAGACCCGCCGAAGCACCGGACGTGAGCTGCTAATGCAGCTTCTCGTCCTGACGCTTACGCAAGCTATCGAGAGACGCATCATGGCAGCCGACCAGGCGCACGAATTGCTGCGGGTACATTTCGTGGCCATGACCGCCGGAATTCTGGTGCGTCATCGGCGGGCAACGGGCATCGTCCTGCTTCGCGCGGGATTGCTCGGTCCGGCCCTGATTTGAAGCGGTCATGCTGGGCAAGGTCATGGACTGCTCCTTGTCGATTAGGGCAGATCGATTGACGTAACCCAATCGATTGCGGGGCATCTTACGACCAAATCCGGCTGGATGTCATTGTGCCGGATCAACGCAATCATGACGGCGGAGTTCCGCCTAGGCCGTATTCCCCGCGTCGACAGTAAACACCGTCCCGGTGACGTTGCGGCCGCCTTCGCCCAAGAGATATTCTACCATGCGCGCGACGTCGTCCGTCTCCGGCAGGCGGCGCAGCGCGCTGCGGCCGGCGATGCGCTTGCGCGCCTCGTCGGACAGATTGTGCGTGAGCTCGGTGTCGATGAAACCCGGCGCGATCGCGTTCACGGTGATGCCGAGCTTGCCGACCTCGCGCGCCAGCGAGCGGGTGAAGCCGGTGGCAGCCGCCTTGGTCGCACCATAGACGGACAGGCCGTTATAGCCGGTGGTCGCGATGATCGAGGAGATGTTGACGATGCGGCCGGCGCCATCGGCCATCATCTGCCGTGCCACATATTTGGTGAGGATGATCGGCGACAGCACGTTGAGCTGCACCAGCGCCTCGATCTCGGAATTATGCATGGTGGCGAGCAGGCCTTCGGTGCCGAGGCCGGCATTGTTGACGAGGCCGTAGGTCGGGCCGAACTCGTCGCGCACGAGTTTTGCAAAAGCCGGAATGGCGTCGATCACGGCAAGGTCGCAGGCGCGGAAATGCAGGCGCCCTTCGGAGCCCGCAATCGCGGCCTTGAGCTCTTCGCTCTCGCGCCGGGCGGCCGCGACCACGTTGTATCCGGCGCCGGAGAGGCGCTTGCCGATCGCAAGGCCGATGCCGCGGCTGCCGCCGGTGACGAGGACATTATGCATCGGTGCGCGCCAGTTTTCCGGCCGGGGTGACGTCGAGCGCCTCGACGAAGCGGATCACCGCCGGCACCTTGTGGGACGCGAGCTGCGCGCGGCACCGCTCCAGGATCTGGTCGCGGATCTCCTTCGCCCGGGCGGGATCGGTGCCCTCGGTGAGGATCACATCGGCGACCACGATGCCGCCGGTGATGGGGCTCTTCCGCGATTTGGCCCGCGACATCCGCACGTCGGGATGGCGGTTGATGACCGCCTCGATTTCTTCGGGGTGGACCTTCAGTCCGCCGATATTGATGATGCCGCCGCGGCGGCCGACGAAATAGTAGCGCTCGCCGCGCAGCTCGACGATGTCGCCGCTGTCGACAAATCCGTCGTCATCGGTGAGCGCGGCGGCATTGCGGCCGACATAGGCATGCGCGGTGCGCGTCGAACGGATACGCAGCGAGCCGTCGACCACTTTCATCTCGACGCCATTGCGATTGCCGAGATAGTTGGCCGGAAAGCCTTCCAGGCCGTCATTGACGGCAAAGCCGACGCCGGCTTCGGTCGAGGCATAGGCATGACCGACGGAAGAATTGGGGAATGCCGCCTTCAGCCCGTCGAGCACCGCCTGGTCGGCGATTTCACCGGAGAGGCGGACGTAGCGAGGGGCGAACTGCGCGGCCGAACCGCTCATCAGGAGCTTGCGCCAGTGCGAGGGCGTGCCGGAGATGTGCGAGACGCCGCGCGCCTTCAGCCGCGCGACGTGATCACCGAGCGCCTCATGGGGATCGGACAGCACCATCGAGCCGCCGGAAAGGACGGCGCGGAGGAAGATTTGCAGGCCGCCATAGCGGCGGATGTCGTAGAAGGTCGCCCAGACCGGCGCCGGGCCGCGCGCGGGGCCTTCGGCAACGATCGCACCGGTCAGCGCCTCCAGCGTGTGGCCGGCGATCTTCGGCACGCCTGAAGTGCCCGAGGTGAGCATCAGCCATTCCGTCGCGCGTTCGGTCTTGGCCGGCGCGGTGGCTTCGAGCGGCAATTGCGCGGTGACGATGAGCGGGACGCCAGTCCCGGCCCAGCGATCGGATTCGTCGGTCACGACGGCGTCGATCTCGGCATCGGCGATCAATGCCTCGAGATGCGCCGGATTGAGATCGGGCGGGCACAGCAGCATGCGACGGGCGATGCCGTCGAGCTCGATCATGGCAAGACCCGACCGGAGCTGGTCGGACAATTTGAGCAGCACGGAGCGGCCGGACAATTCGCGCAGGCGGCCGCCCAGGACCGTCTGCGACAGGATATCGGTCAGCGACACGCAGGTTTGCGCGTCCGACAGCGTACGGCCGGTCAGCTCCGCGCCGAGATGGTCGCGAAGCGCAAAGATCTCACGCGGGGACATTTTCGTAGGCCCGCACGAAATCGCCCACCGTGGCGGGAAACGCTGCGTCCTCGGAGATGGTGAAGGGGTCGACGCCGGTCTCGTCCTCGAGGCGCGCGACCAGGATGGCGAAGGCGAGCGAGTCGAAACCCGTCTCGTGCAGCGACAGATCGTCCGAGAGCGCGGGAAGCGTGACGTGCTGCTCTTTGGCGATCTGCTGGATCGCGTCAATGACCTTAGACCTTACCGACATGGCTGGCTCGCTTTGTTATCGTTGGTGTTGCGGCGGCTCTTGCTGGCCGCCTCCCCATGGCCGCCTGTTTACCCGACAGAAGTAAATGGCTTCTTGGACAATTCAGATAAAATTGGACCTATCTGCGGATTTTGGCGGGATTTACAGCCTGATCGAGCCGTCCACGATTCGCGCATGGGCCTCGGTATCGAGCGCCACATAGGCCCCGGACTTCGGGTCTGCCATGAACAGCGGATCGGAGATCGCGGCGGGATCGAAGCCTTCCCGCGACAGATCGCCCTTCTTCTGCTTGAACGTCTCGGTCGCATCGATCTCGCTGGAGATGCGAATGAAGACCGGGCGCGCATAAGCCGGTAGGCGTTGCGCCAGATGTGCGGGCAATGCCGCGATGTCGAAGCCTTCGTTGACGACGATCGCGCTCATGCCGGCACGGCCGTCCGCGCCGGGGATGCTGACGCCGTAAGTTGTGGCATCGACCACGCCGGTGAAATCGCGCATCGCGTCATTCACCTCCGAGGTCGCGACATTCTCGCCCTTCCAGCGGAAAGTATCCCCGATCCGATCGACGAAATGGAAGAAGCCCTTGTCGTCGATCCGCATCAGGTCGCCGGTGCGGAACCAGGCGTCGCCCCTGGTAAAGACATCGCGAAGAATCTTCTTCTCGGTCTCGCCGGTGTCGGTGTAGCCCTCGAAGCGCCCGCCGCCTTCATCGGCGGTGCCGATGCGGCCGATGGCTTCGCCGGCCTCACCACGGGCGCAGGCGAGGCAAAACCCCTCTTCGTTGCGCAGCGGCACGCCGCTGTCGGGGTCGAGCTTGACGAGATTGGCAGGGAAGCGATGCGCCAGCAGCGGTGGGATGCGACCGATCGCGCCGGGCTGCCCCTCGACGTTGAACAGCGAGAAGTTGCCTTCCGTCGCCGCATAGAATTCGAGGATGCGCGGAATGGCGAAACGCGCCTGAAAGTCTTCCCAGATGTCACCGCGCAGGCCGTTGCCGCAGACGAGGCGGAGACGATGCCGGTTCTCATATTCCGACGGCGCGGCCTTGAGCAGATAACGGCAGAGCTCGCCGATATATTGGAACAGCGTGCAGTCATGGCGCACGATGTCGGACCAGAAATGCGAGGCCGAGAATTTCTCCGCAATTACCACCGAGCCGCCCGCAGCGAGCATGCTGCAGGGCGCGACGATGCCGCCGACTGAGTGGAACAGGGGCAGGCAATCGTAGAGCCGGTCTTGCGGGCTCGCGCCGGTGAGGCCGGCGAACCAAAAGCCCCAATTGAGAATGCGGCGGTGGCTGATGCTGGCAGCCTTCGGCAGGCCGGTGGTGCCCGAGGTGTAGATCAGCAGCGCGCGATCATCGATGGTGACCTCGCCGTGCTCCTCCGGCGACAAAGGAGCGTCGTCCAGCGCCGCGAGGGCGACGTCGATGGCGCGCTCGCTGCGGGCATCGCCATGCGTCCAGACCTTGGCCTGCGTCTTCAGGTGCGGCGTTGCGCTCTCCAGCATCTGCGTCAGCTCCTGCGCAACGATGATATGCGAGGGCTTTGCGACATCGAGGCAATGCGCGAGCGACTGTCCCACCAGCCTGGTGTTGAGCAGCGCCGCCACACCGCCGATCCGGCTGATGCCGAGCCAGGCCGCGACATAATCGATGCCGTTCGGCATGATCAAGGCGACCGTATCACCCTTGGCCACGCCGGCCGAGCGCGCCCAGCGCGCGTAGCGGTTGATGCGCTTCGACAGGCTTTCATAGTCGAGGCTTGCGTCGTCGGTGATCAGCGCGACGTGGTCGGGCTGGCGCTGCGCCCAATCGTCGATGACGTCGGCGAACAGACGCCCCGGCAGCGTCTCGATCCGCGCCGTGAGCTCGATGGCCTTCAGCCATATCTTTGAAGCCGAAGGCGCGCGCGCGACTTTTTGTCGTTCGATGGCACCGGGGGTCATGCCGTTGATTCTTTCGGGCCGCCTGCTGACATCAGGCAATCTAGCCCCCGCGCCCTGCCCAGATGTTAAGAGACAAGGTAAACCTCTGTTAGGGCGCGGTTAACTCTAGTGATCCTTTACCGCCGCACGGCAACGCCGATGAGTTCGGCGGCGTGGTGACGGCCGAGACCGATCGCGCTGGCGCAAGATGGCCGGAGCTGTGGGGGCAGGAAGGATTAGCGCGCAGCACCTGCCGACGCTAGCCGCTACGCCTGTAGCGCAAGTACGGCGGCGGCGCGTGAACCGGATAATACGGATTGAGATCGCAGATCGCGGATCGGCCATAAGCCGTGGCGCGGCACTGCGGCAACGAGGTGAAGGAGCAGTCGTACCACTCTCCACCCCCACCGTTCGCACCTGAATAAACGTGCATGCAGACCGGATAGCGTGGATCAAAAGTCTGCGCATGCGACGGCGCGGCTGCGAGCATCGCGCCGGCGGTCACGATCATTCCGAACGAGAAACGCATGAACTGTGTTCCGGTACGAGGCATCGCGGATTCGCTATTGCACCTTCTTGTGACGCCGGCGCGGCTGCGGCGGCTGGTCGAAGGCGTAGTACGGGTTGACGTCGCAGCTGGCCGCGCGGCCCGACGCGCTCGCGCGGCACTGCGGCAGCGAGGTGAAGGAGCAGTCGAAATAATCGCCGCCACCACCGGTAAAGCCGCCGGGCGTATAAACGTGCATGCACACCGGGTAGCGCGGATCGTAGGTCTGGGCGCTGGCATCTGCCGCGACGAACAGCGCGGCAATCGCGGTGAGGGTCAAAATCGACAGGCGCATGTACTTAATCCTCGAATCGACGGCCGCGGCGGATCTGATGCCGGCAGCCTCGTATGGCATAACACCAGGCCGGAGGCGACTGTTCCTAGGGACAGATGACGGCAAGGTGAGCGCTGCGGGCTGCGGCGCTAAGCGCCGAGCCCCTGCAGCACGAGCCGGTTCAGCCTTGCGGCAAACGCAGCCGGATCCTCCGGCAATTCGCCGTCCAGGATCTGCGCCTGCTCGAGCAGGAGCAGGCTGAGATCATCGACCGCCTTCGAGCCGGCTTGCGCCTTGGTGATCGCGCCCACCATCGGATGGCGCAGATTGATCTCCAGGATCGGCTTGGTCTTCATGCCGCGGTTTTGCTGCGACAGGATGCGCTCGAGCTCGCGGCTCGGGCCCTGGCTGTCGGCGACGAGGCAGGAGGCCGAGCTGGTGAGGCGCGTCGAGGCCTTGACGTCGCTGACACGCTCGCCGAGCGCAGCCTTGATCACGGCAATGGTGGCCGCTTCATCCGCCTCGGGCTCGTCCTTCTTTGCCTCGTCCTTGTCGTCGACGCGCGGAATCAGGTCGAGATTGAGATCGCCCTGGCTCAGCGACTTCAGCGGCTTGCCGTCGAACTCCGACGGCATCGAGGTCCAGAACGCATCGACGGGATCGGACAGCAGCAGCACCTCGATGCCGCGCGCGGTCGCAGCCTCCAGCCGCGGATTGGATTTCAGCCGCTCGATACTGTCGCCGACGAGATAATAGATCTCGGTCTGGTTCGGCTTGAAATCGGCGATGACCTGCCTCAGCGACCGCTTCTCGCCCGATGTTGTGGTGAAGCGCGAAAGTGCCAGCAGCTTTTCGCGCCGCTCGAAATCCTCGTAAATGCCTTCCTTGAGCACCGCGCCGAACGCGTCCCAGATCTTGGCGAAGTTCTCCGGATCCTTCTCGGCCAGGCTTTCGAGCTCCGACACGACCCGGGTCGCCACGGCCTTGCGGATCTGCGCCAGCTGCGGATTGTTCTGCAGCATCTCGCGCGAGATGTTGAGCGGGAGATCCTCGCTGTCGACGACGCCGCGGATGAAGCGCAGATATCCCGGCAACAGATCGGCATCATCGGTGATGAAGACGCGGCGGACGTAAAGCTTCACCCGGCCCTTGCGGTTCGGCTCGAACAGGTCGAACGGCTTGGTCGAGGGCGCGAACAGCAGCACCGCGTAGGAATAGCGGCCCTCGGCGCGGTAATGCAGCGTCATCGCGGGATCGTCGAAGGCGGAGGCGATCTGCTGATAGGCCTTCTTGTAGTCGTCCGGCGTCAGCTCGGATTTCGAGCGTTGCCACAGCGCGCTGGCCGAATTGATCTGACGGGGCTCACCCTCTTCCGGCACCAGCTCGATCGGGAACAGGATGTTGTCGGAATAGGCACCGACGATGCGCTCGATCTCGAAGCTCTCGAGATATTTCTTGGCGTCGTCCTTCAGGTGCAGGACGATCTCGGTGCCGCGCGCCAGGCGCGCCGCCTCCTCGTCGCCGGCACGGGCGATTTCGAAGCCGGAGCCGCCGGAGGACGTCCAGGTCCAGACGTCGCTCTCGCCGGCGCGGCGGCTGACCACGACGATCCTGTCGGCGACCATGAAGGCGGAATAGAAGCCGACGCCGAACTGGCCGATCAGGCCGAGGCCGTCCTTGGCCTCCTTCAGCTTCGACACGAATGCCTTGGTGCCGGAGCGGGCGATGGTGCCGAGATGGTCGATCAGCTCCTGCCGCTCCATGCCGATGCCGTTGTCGGCGATCGTGAGCGTCCCGGCCGCCTTGTTCGGGATGATGCGGATCTTGAGCGCGTCGCCCTCGCCGAGCAGCGAAGGGGTTGCGATTGCCTCATAGCGCAGCTTGTCGCAGGCGTCCGACGCGTTGGAGATGAGCTCGCGCAGAAAGATGTCGGTCTCGGAATAGACGGAGTGCACCATCAGGTGCAAAAGCTCGGAAACCTCGGCCTGGAAGGGCTGCGTATGCACAGCCGTGTCTGACGTCGTCATGCGTTTACCCGGTCAAAACGAAAGGGAAGAAACCCGGGATATAACGCGAGCGTAGAGGGGATCAAGTGGACGTGAAGAATCGTCCTCCAGGCGGGAGAGCGATCTATCCGGCGCCCGGGCGGATCAGGTCACGCAGCGGCCGGGCTGGAGCAGCTTTGCGACCTCAGTCAGCGAGCTGACCATCGGCTCGCAGGCGATCGTCGGCCTGTTGCGCACCTTCTTCTGGTTCTGGAGCAGCACCGGCGGCTTGGCATTGCCGGTCTCGATCACCGCGGGGACCCGCAGCAGCACCGAGGTGTCGGCGAGGTCATTCAGCCGCATCGAGACGGTGCGGGTCGGAACAGCTGCCTGTTTGATCTCGGCGAGCCGGTCGGCCTTGCCGGTCCGATTGACATTGTGGCCGGGCTTGTCGGCCTTGTCGGCGACCGCCTGCCAGCGGTCTGCCAGATCATGACCCGAGGCCAGTTGCACGGCACCGAGCGTCGCAGCAGCGGCAACGACGCTCAAAAATACCTTATGAATCTGTGACATGGCTGTCGATCCCTCGCCCCATGGCGATCGCGGGAACAACGCCGGCGAAGGATCAGGGGTTCTTAGCGGTTACGATCACTTAACCGTGTGCGACAAATACGACAGCGTGCGCAAAATATTTCGCGAGGGGTGGAACGACTTTCGCAGACTGGAGTCGTCTCAACAGCCGGCTATTCCCCCCTGCCCCATAAGCCGGTGACGTAGGGCGCGACTGTGGTGATGCCAGTCGCGCCTTACTTTTGTCTGGGGTTCACTTCCCCGCCAGCCAGTCGCGCCCTTCGCCATAGAGCTTCTCGACCTCGGGGCCGATCAGGCCCGGCATGTCGCGCTTGACCTTGTAGCCGATCAGCTCCTGCATGTAGGCGAGGTGGCGATAGCCTTCGGGCAATGCGGCCAGCGCTGTCTGGTCGAGGCGAAGCTCTGCTGCGGGATCGACCGGGTCGATCCGGTCCTTCTCGTAGATCGGCTGGCGGCGGACAATGCCCCACTTCCCCTGCCGCTTCTCCAGGAAATCGTAGAAGCGCCCGGTGCAGACGACGTCGCAGACCACGTCATGCACCGGGGCACGCTGCGAGATCGTCATCTTGGTCTGCGCGATGGCCCGCGCGCCTGCGAGATCGATGCTGGTGCCGCCAAGGAAATGCAGGATGCGCACGCCCCTGGCAAAGCCCTCCTGGCTGACGCGCATGAAATCCCGCGCCGGCCCCTGAAACCAGGTGGCGGACATCCAGCCCTCGTCATGCCAGACCGTGGCAAAGCGCTCCCAGTCACCGGCATCGCGCCAGACCGCCCAGTTCTCGACGAGGTCGCGAATGGCGAGGCGATCGAGGAGTTGCTGGTCCATGGGCACATCTCCGGCTGGGATCAATGCAGGAGGTATGAGCGGCGAAGCCGACGCACGTCAAGCACGGCAGGCGAACGAAAAATCCGGCGTGCCTTGCAGCACGCCGGATCAAATCGTTTGGCCAAATGGCCAGCTCTATTAAGCCGCCGGCGCCTTCGGCGTGCGGTTGCGCGAGTTGCGCTGGAAGAACAGCGCCTGGCTCGCCACCGCCGACACCATCGCGGGCTGGAACGGTTTTGAGATCAGGAACGCAGGCTCGGGCCGCTCGCCGGTGAGGAAGCGCTCCGGGTATGCGGTGATGAACACCACCGGCACCTCGAACGTGCGGAGCAATTCGTTGACGGCGTCGAGGCCCGACGAACCGTCGGCGAGCTGGATGTCGGCGAGGATCAGGCCGGGCCGCTTGTTCTTGGCCAGCGCCACCGCATCGGCATGGGTGCGCGCGACGCCGACGACATTGTGGCCGAGATTCTTCACCAGGCTCTCGAGGTCCATGGCGATGAAGGTCTCGTCCTCGATGATCAGCACGTCGGTGGCGATCTCGGCGGCCATCTCGCGTCCGGCGGCATCCGCAAGCCGCCGCGTCTCGGCGACGTCGGTGCCGAGGATGTAGCCGACTTCCTCTTCCGAGAATCCCTCCAGCGAGAGCAGCAGGAAGGCCTGGCGCGGCAGCGGCGTGATGTTCGACAGCCGCCGCTCGGGCGGCATCGGCAAGGTCGTCACCTCGGAATCATCGTTGACGGAGACCGAATTCCAGATCTGGGTGAACAGCCTGAACAGGCCGGCCCGCGGTCCATGGCTCTCGTCGAGCACCGACGGATCCCCCAGCATGGCTTCCAACATGGCTGCGACATAGGCGTCACCGGAGGCCTGGCTGCCCGTCAGGGCGCGTGCGTACCGGCGCAACAACGGCAAGTGTTCAGCAACAAGCTGTGAACGGGACATCCCCACTCCATTCATCTTCGGGGCCAACCTTGACGTCCAGGCAATCCGAGGGGGGCCCGGGTTCCCCTGCTGGGCTGATTACGCCTCAGGCCAAGAAAAGTTCCGTCTGAGCGGGAACTTTTTATCGAACCTGGAATTGAGCCTATCCAGGGAACGGCTCCCGGTTGAGAAAACCTCTCGATTTTACAGTCACTTAACTCGGGGAAACGTGGAACAGGTCATGAAAGATCTCAAGTCTCAAGCCAGCAGAAGCACGACCCCCGGCAAGGGAGGCCTCACTCCGGAGATTCAATCCCGGATCGGGCACCAGTTGCGCGCCATGTATGATGATGTGGTGCGACAAGGGGTTCCAGATCGGTTCGCCGAACTGATCAAGAAGCTTGATGCGCCGGGAGCGACACCCCACGTGGGACATGAAGGCGGATCCAACGACAACAATGGGAGGGATTAATGCCTCTCACGGACTCCCTGCGTAACGACATCCTGGCGGCCGTGCCCAGTCTGCGCGCGTTCGCCATTTCGCTCAGCGGCAATGCGGACCGCGCCGATGATTTGGTCCAGGAGACGCTGCTCCGCGCGCTCGCCAACATCGACTCGTTCCAGCCTGGCTCCAATCTGCCGGCATGGCTGTTCACGATCCTGCGCAACCTTTTCCGCTCCGACTATCGCAAGCGGCGGCGCGAGGTCGAGGATGCCGAAGGCAACTACGCCAAGACGCTGAAGACACAGCCGTCGCAGAACGCGCATCTCGAGTTCGAGGAGTTTCGCACGGCGCTCGACAAGCTTCCGCAGGACCAGCGTGAAGCGCTGATTCTGGTCGGCGCCTCCGGCTTCTCCTACGAAGACGCGGCCTCGATCTGCGGCTGTGCAGTCGGCACGATCAAGAGCCGCGTCAACCGCGCGCGCTCGAAGCTCGCCGCGCTGCTCTATGTCGATGGCGCCGAGGATTTTGGCCCGGACGAGACCGTGCGGGCCGTGATCGGCGGCAGCGGCGGCTGACGGCCGGCGTCCTCAAGGACGTAGATGAAGATGAAGGCGGCCGTTCTCACGGCCGTCTTCGCGCGCGTCCGACAGCGATAGCGGAAGCTACGCCGCTTGATCACTCGTCCGCGAAGGTCACGGTCTCGGCCACGCTGGCGCGCGAGGTGCGGTAGCTGTTGACCTTGTGAGCGTCGTCGGCATAGCCGAACGAAATGCCGCAGACGACGCGGCGATCGTCGGGCAGATTGAAGTGGCGGCGGATCAGCCCGGAATGCCGCGCGAGCGCCGCCTGCGGAATCGTGCCGAGCCCGAGTGCCTGCGCAGCCAGCATGAAATTGGAGACATAGGCGCCGCAATCGATCGCACCGTAAATGCCGAGAGGCTCGTTGGTGTGAATGATGGCGACATGCGGCGCGCCGAAGAAATTGTAGTTCTCCAGCGCCTGCATGGCGTAGGCGCCTCTGTCGCCGCGGGCGATGCCGAGCGTGTTGTAGAGCTGAAAGCCGCTTTCGCGGCGGCGTTCGAGATAAACACCGACATATTCGCGCGGCGGGGTGAAATCGTAATCGTCGCCGAGACCGCCTGAGGCCTCCGTGTAGATCAGCTTCCGGAAGCGCTCCTTGGCCTCGCCGCTGGCGATGATCACCTGCCAGGGCTGGCTGTTGCACCAGGACGCGGTGCGCTGCGCGGTGGTCAGCACATGCTCGATGGTCGCGCGGTCGACCTCTTTGGGAAGGAAGGCGCGGACGGAGTAGCGCTCGTTGAGCAGCTCTTCGAGCACGCCGATGCGATCGTTCTGTTTGACTGTAGCGTCCATGGTTCAGCTCGCGCTCTTCTCGTAGGGTGGGCAAAGGCGCATCGCGCCGTGCCCCCCGACAGGCTTGCTCCGGAGCATCTGCATATGGTGGGCACGCTTCGCTTTGCCCACCCTACGAGATACAGCGAGAGGTGAGATCATCGCCCCTTGGTCGGGATCTTGTTATACGGCACGTCCTTGTCGACGCGGATGTCGCCGGGCAGGCCCAGCACGCGCTCGGCGATGATGTTGCGCAGGATCTCGTCGGTGCCGCCGGCGATGCGCATCGAGGGCGAGGACAGCAGCATCTGCTGGAACTGGCCCTGCACCGTCTCCTCGTCGTTGCCGGTGAGAACACCGGCCGCACCCTGGAGGTCCATGGCGTAGGTCGCGATGTCCTGCAGCATCATGCCTGACACCAGCTTGCCGATCGAGTTCTCCGGGCCCGGCCGCTCGCCCTTCGACAGCGCCGAGATCGTGCGATAGCTGGTGTATTTCAGCCCGCTCGACTTCGCCGCCCAGCTCGCCAGCTTCGAGCGCACCGCGGGATCGTCGATCGCGAGGCCATCTTCCAGCATCAGATTGGAGCAGAGCTCGAACATCTCAGGCACGCCGGTCGCAAGGCGCGAGCCGATCGACATGCGCTCGTTCATCAGCGTGGTCAGCGAGACGCTCCAGCCCTCGCCGACGGCCCCTAACCGCTGGCTGTCGGGGATGACGACGTCGGTGAAATAGACCTCGTTGAACTCCTGCATGCCATTGGCCTGCCTGATCGGACGAACCTCGACGCCGGGGCTCTTCATGTCCAGGAAGAACATGGTGAGGCCCTTGTGCTTGGGCACGTTCGGATCGGTCCGCGCGATCAGGAGACCGTAGTCGGAGTAATGCGCGCCAGAGGTCCAGATCTTCTGGCCGTTGACGACCCAATTGTCGCCCTTCTTCTCCGCGCGGGTGCGCAAGCCGGCGACGTCCGAGCCGGCAGACGGCTCGGAGAACAGCTGGCACCAGATCTCCTCGCCCGAAGCCAGCTTCGGCAGATAGCGGCGCTTGGCGTCGTCGCTGCCGAAGGCCATCACGGTCGGGCCGCACATGCCTTCGCCGATCTGGAACGGCTGCGTCAGCTTGCCGTAGACACCCTCCTCCTGCTGCCAGATCACCTTCTCGATCGGCGTCGCGCCACGGCCGCCATATTCCTTCGGCCAGTGCAGGCAGGCCCAATTGCCCTCGAACTTCTTCTTCTGCCAGGCTTTGCCGACCTCGACGATATCTTGCTTGGCAAGCCGAATGCGGCCGAGCGAGGATTTTGAAAGCTCGGCGTGCAGCTCCTTCGGCGCATTGGCCTCGACCCATTGGCGCGCGGTCTGGCGGAATGCGGCTTCCTGCGGGGTGTCGTCGAAATTCATAACGGCCCTCTCGATCCTTGATCAGTGCGTAGGGTGGGCAAAGCGAAGCGTGCCCACCACCTTCTCTCGATAGACTTCTTGGGCACGGCGCGTGCCGCGCCTTTGCCTACCCTACGATTCTAGCCTCTTCCCTTCGTCGGGATCTTGTTGAACGGCACGTCCTTGTCGACACGGATATCACCGGGCAGGCCCAGCACCCGCTCGGCGATGATGTTGCGCATGATCTCGTCGGTGCCGCCTTCGACACGGGTGCCGGGCGCGCGCAGCAGCATCGCCTGGAAACGGCCGGCGAGCTCGCCATCCTCGCCGCTGACGACGCCGCTCGCACCCTGCAAATCCAGCGCGTAGGTCGCAACGTCCTGGATCATCGAGCCCGCCACCAGCTTGCCGATCGAATTCTCCGGCCCCGGCCGCTCGCCTTTCGACAGCGCCGAGATCGCGCGCATGCTGGTGTATTTCAGCCCGCTCGCCTTCACCGCCCAGTTCGCCAATTTCGAGCGCACCGCGCGATCCTCGATCGCCGGACCATCGTCGAGCATCAGGCTGGAACAGTACTCGAACAACTCAGGAAAGCCGGTCGAGACGGCCGCGCCGATCGCGCTGCGCTCATTCATCAGCGTGGTCAGCGAGACGTTCCAGCCGTCACCGACCTCGCCGAGGCGCTGATGATCGGGAATGCGGACATTGGTGAAATAGACCTCGTTGAAGTCGGAGGCGCCGCTGGCCTGCTTGATCGGCCGCACCTCGACGCCGGGGCTCTTCATGTCCAGGAAGAACATGGTGAGGCCCTTGTGCTTGGGCACGGTGGGATCGGTCCGCGTCAGCAGGATGCCGTAGTCGGAATAATGCGCGCCCGAGGTCCAGATCTTCTGCCCGTTGATGACCCAGTCGTCGCCGTCCTTCTCGGCGCGCGTGCGCAGGCCCGCGACGTCGGAGCCGCCGGCGGGCTCGGAGAACAGCTGACACCAGACCTTCTCGCCGGAAGCGAGCGGCGGCAGATAGGTGCGCTTATGCTCCTCGCGCGCGAACGCCATCATGGTCGGCCCGCACATGCCGTGGCCGATGATGAACATGCGGGACAACTGGCCGTACGGCCCTTCTTCCTGCTGCCAGATCACGCGCTCGATCGGCGAGGCGCCGCGCCCGCCATACTCTTTCGGCCAGTGCAGGCAGGCCCAGCCGGCGTCGGCCTTCTTCTTCTGCCAGGCTTTTGCGACCTCAAGAATGTTGGCGTTCTTGAGCACGGTGCGGCCGAGCGAGGATTTGCGCAGCTCTTCCTCGTATTGCGTGGGCGCATTCGCACCGATCCAGGCGCGGGCGGCGGCGCGAAATTCGGCTTCCTGAGGGGTGTCGTCGAAGTTCATGGTCGTCTTCTTACCTTCGTAGGGTGGGTTAGCCGAAGGCGTAACCCACCTCTTTGGTTTCCTCGTCGACGGAAGTGGTGGGTTACGCCCAGCGGATCGCGCTTCGCGCATCCGCAGGACTAACCCACCCTACGAACCTAATTACGCCGCGTTCTTCTTGCGCATGCGGTCGATCAACTGGTCTTCCCAATAGGACAGGCTGCCGAGGCCGAGCGCCATGGCGTTGGCGCGGCGGTAGTACATGTGGCAGTCGAACTCCCAGGTGAAGCCCATGCCGCCGTGAACCTGGATGTTGTTCTTGGCGCAGTGCTGGAATGCCTGCGTCGCGCTGATGCGTGCGGCAGCAGCGGCTTCCGGCAATTCAGCCGCGTTGGTCGAGAGCGCCCAGGCGCCGTAATAGCTGTTCGAGCGCGCCAGAGTCGCCGAAACATACATGTCGGCGAGCATGTGCTTGACCGCCTGGAACGAGCCGATCTGGCGACCGAAGGCGATGCGGTCGAGCGCGTAGTCGCGGCCCATCTCCAGCGCGCGGTCGGAGCCGCCGACCTGCTCGAACGCACACAATACCGCGGCGCGGTCGAGCACCTGGGTGAGGATGCTCCAGCCTTCGCCGGCAGCTCCCAGTGGCTCGGCCTTGCAGTCTTTGAAGGTGATCTCGGCCTGCCCGCGGGTCGGATCGAGATTGGTGAGGCTTTTCACCTCGACGCCGCCGGCTTTGAGATCAACCAGGAACAGCGAGATATCACCGTCGCGTCCGCTCGAACCTGTGCGCGCAGCAACCACGGCGAAGTCGGCAATCGCACCATCGGCGACCGGTTTCTTGACGCCGTTGAGCACGCCGTTCGCAGCCGTCAGCTTGACGTTCTTCGGCGCGGGATTGCCCTTGCCCTCGAACAGCGCCAGCGTGCCGATCGCCTCGCCCGAGGCAATGGCCGGCAGCCATTTCTTCTTTTGCGCGTCGCTGCCGGCGATCAACAGCGCTTCGGCGGCGAGATACACGGTCGACGAGAACGGCACCGGCGCGTTCGCGCGGCCCATCTCCTCGGCGATCACGCAGAGCTCGAGATGACCGGCGCCCGCGCCGCCGAACTCCTCGGGGATCGCGACGCCGAGAAAGCCCATCTCGGCGAGGCCCTTCCAGAGCTCCTTGTCGTAAGGCGCCTTGCCGTCGAGCACCACACGCACCGCCTTCGGCGAGCATTTTTCCGTGAGGAATTTGCGCGCCTGATCGCGGAGCTGCTTCTGGTCGTCGGAGAAGTCGAAGTTCATGGCGCGTACCCGTGTTGATGATGTCGATTACTTGAGAACGATGACGTCTTGATCCGGCTTGTCGGCATACAGCCGCTCCACCATTGCGGCGCGGCGCTCGAGGCCGGCGCGCTGATTGATGTAGCCCTTGTCGGTAAGCTCGTTGCCGTCGATCGAGGGCGGCTCGACCATCAGCATGGCCCGCGCGATGATGCGGCTGCTGGCGCCCTCGCACTCCTTGTTGTGAGTTTCCAGCCCGCGCCTGAAGCAGGCGAGCACTTCAGGATGCTTCACTGCGTCCTCGAAGTTCAGCTCGGGATTGCCGACAAGTTGCCGGCAGGCGTGCAAATTGGGCCAGGCCAGCAGGCCGATGAACGGGCGGTCCTGCCCCGCGACCAGCGCATCGTGCACGACAGGCGTCGCAGCTGCGATCGTATCGGTGCGGAGCGAACCGACATGCACGAAGGTGCCGGTGGTGAGCTTGAAGTCTTCGACCACGCGACCTGCAAAGATGATGCCCTTCACCGGATCGGAATCGTCGACGAAAATGCCGGCATCACCGATGCAGTAAAAGCCTTCCTCGTCGAACATCTGCTTCGTCAGCTCCGGCTGGCCGAAATAACCGGGCGTGACGTTGACGCCGCGCAGCCGCAATTCGTATTTCGAGCCGCACGGCACCATCTTCAATTCGACGCCGGGGAATGGCAGGCCGATCAGGCCGACGCGCTCGGTATCCCAATAAGTGCCGGTCGAGGTCGGCGCGGTCTCGGTCGAGCCCCAGCCGGTGTAGAACACGATACGCTCGCCGGTGGTCTTCACCGCGAGGGCCTGCATGCGGTCGTAGAGATCGTCAGGCAGCCGTGCACCGCCATAGGCCATGATCGAGAGGTTCTTGAAAAAGGAGCGGCAGAGCGCGTCGTCCTTCTCCATGGCGGCCGCGAGCGCGGCATAGCCGGCCGGCACGTTGGCGTAATAGGTCGGCGAGATCTCGCGCAGGTTTCGCAGCGTCTCCTCGAACTGACCCGGCATCGGCCGGCCGTCGTCGATATAGAGCGTGCCGCCATCGACCAGGATCGGGTGGAATGCCGCGTTGCCGCCCATGGTGTGATTCCAGGGCATCCAGTCCAGCATGGTCGCAACAGGGCCATCAGGCGAACGTGGCCGCACCTGCATCATCATCGCTGCATTGGCGCACATCATCTTCTGCGTGTTGATGACCGCCTTGGGCATGCCGGTCGAGCCTGACGTGAACAGCAGCTTGCCGACGGTGTCGGGCGTGATCTTCGCGATCGACTCCTCGACGTCCTCGGTCACCGGAGTTGCCGCGAGCTCAGCAAAGCTGACGCTCTTGATGCCCTCACATGGCCGCGCGACGTGAACCACGGTGACGCCGGCGAGGTCGATCGCCTTCAGTGCCTTCTCGAAGGTCGGGCCGTCCTGCACCATCACCACGGCCGGCTTGATCAGGTCGAACAGGTATTTCAGCTTGACGTGATCGTGGCTCATCAATGAGTAAGCCGGCGACACCGGCGCTGCCGGGACGCGCGCCTGCATCGCGGCCTGCGTCATCAGCGCATGCTCGATCGAATTGCCGGAGAGGATCGCAACGGGGCGACCATCGAGTCCGAGGTTGAGCAGACCTTGCGTCAACGCATCCACAGTGCGCTTGGCTTCGCCATAGGACACCCTGCGCCATTCGCGATTGGGACCGCCGCGCTGCGCAAGCCAGATGCGCTCGGGCGCTTCCTTCGCCCATTTCGCCAGCGAGGCCGGGATGTGCTTCTCGTAAGGCTGCAGCGGAATGCGCGACTTCAGCACCACCGTGCCGTCGCTGCGACGCTCGACGTCGATGTCGCGCGCGAGCCACTCGATCTTGCGAAAGGCGGGCTTCGTCATCACGGCCGCCGCGCTTCCACTCATTTTGCGTCTCCCGGAATTATCGTCCTTTGCGGATCGTTCTCGTTCAGCGCTTGATATAGACAGGCTTTCGCTTCTCAAGGAAGGCCCTGATGCCTTCCGAAAATTCCTCCGAGCGGCTGCACAGGACCTGGTTGCGATCCTCCATCGCGATCGCCGCCTCCAGCGATCCCGCATCGACGCTCATGTTGAGACATTCCTTGGATAGCCGCAGGCCCACGGGCGAGGCCGTCATCATCGCCTCGACATAAGGCTCGGCCGCGTCATCGAGCCTGTCCTCGTCCACGACTTCCGAGACGAGGCCAACCGCGAGCGCGCGCTCCGCGCCGATGAAGCGCCCCGTGAGGATCAGCTCCGACGCCACGGATACGCCGACCAGCCGCGGCAGGAAATAGCTGGTGCCGATGTCACAGCCACCGAGGCCGAGCTTGATGAAGGCGCAATTCATTCGCGCCGATCTCGTCGCGATGCGGATGTCGGAAGCCAGCGCCAGCGCAAATCCGCCGCCGGCGGCCGCACCTTGCACCAGCGTCAGGATCGGCTGCGGACAACGTCGCATCAGCATCACGATGTCAGCGATGCGGCGCTGCGAGTCCAGCGACTCCGTGACGCCAGGCGGCTCCTGTTGCCCGGCACGGCGGGCCATCGCCGCCTTGAGATCGAGGCCTGCACAGAAATTCCTGCCGGCGCCCTTCAGCACCACGACACGCGTGTCACGGTTGCGTTGAAGGCCCTGGAAGTAGTCGTTGAGCGCGTCGATCAGCGCCGGATCGAGCGCGTTGAGCTGTTCCGGCCGATTGAGCGTCACCCGGTCGACGCCGTCGTCATGCTCGATCAGCAGCGGTTGGGACATGGGGGCGCTCCTGGATCCGCTCTTTGAGTGGCGGTTATTGCGCCCTCTCCCCTTGTGGGAGAGGGCAAGATCGCTGTCAGCCTAGAGTTCACTTGGGTGAGGGGTCTGTCTCCGCAGACGAGATCGGGGAGAGAGACCTCTCATCCGGCGCTTCGCGCCACCTTCTCCCACAGGGGGAGAAGGAAGAAGAGCGCCGCTTACCTCGGCGCCATACGGATGGCGCCGTCGAGGCGGATGGTCTCGCCGTTCAGCATCGCGTTCTCGACGATGTGCACCGCGAGCGAGCCGTATTCCTTGGCATCGCCGAGGCGCGAGGGATGCGGCACCTGCGCGCCCAGGCTCTTGCGGGCTTCCTCGTTCAGCCCCATCAGCAGCGGCGTGAAGAACAGGCCGGGCGCGATGGTGTTGACGCGGATCTTCTGGCTGGCGAGGTCGCGCGCGGCCGGCAGGGTCAGGCCGACGACGCCGCCCTTCGAGGCCGAATAGGCGATCTGGCCGATCTGGCCTTCATAGGCCGCGACCGACGCCGTGTTGATGATGACGCCACGCTCTTCACCGACGGGTTCGATCGTGACGAGGCGCTCGGCGAACAGCCGCAGGCAGTTGAAGGTGCCGATCAGATTGACGTTGATGATGCGCGCGAACTTTTCCAGCGGATAGACGCCGTCGCGGCCGACGATGCGCTGCGAGCCGCCGATGCCGGCGCAGTTCATCAGCACCCGCGCAACGCCATGCGCGGCTTCCGCCTTGGCGATCGCGGCCTTGATCTGCTCTTCGCTGGTGACGTCGGCATGGAGCGCCACGCCCTTCACCTCGGCCGCGACCTTCTCGGCATTCTCTTTGTTTTGGTCGATCACGCCGATCCTGGCGCCCTTGGCCGCCATGGCGCGGGCGGTCGCCTCGCCGAGGCCCGAACCACCGCCGGTGATGAGAACGGCTACGTCTTTCAATTCCATGACAGGCTACCTTTCCTTGGACGTTTCTTCTCTAGACTTGAGAGTTGCGGCCGGATCATCCGGCCGCGGCAGCTTCCTCGGCTTGCGTGAGGATGCCGCCGCAGATCAGCGTTTCCATGTGCTTGATATATTGCCGGCAGACGTCGTCGGTGACCGGGCCGACGCCGGTCGCGCGAGACATCGCGTGCCGGCCGAAGAACAGATGATCGCAGGCGCCGATCAGGCTGGTGTAGAACAGCACCGGATCGGTCTGGCGGAACTCGCCGCGGCTGACGCCCTCGGCGAGCAGGCGACGGTGAAAGTCGAGCAGCGGCGCCACGAAGAATTTTGAAACTTCGTCCGCGGAGCCGGCGACGCTCTCATGCAGGAGATAGTGGATCAGCCGGTTCATATAGGGGAACCGGTGATAGGCGCGGATGATGCCGCCGATATGCAGCTTGAGCTTCGCCGTCGCCGTGATCGGCTGCGCCAGCAGATATTCGAGATTGGACATCTCGGTCGCGGCATCCCGCGCGAGCAGTGCCAGCAGCAGCCCGTCCTTGTTGCCGAAGTGATATTTGACCAACGCGGCGTTGGCGCCCGACTTCTGCGCGATGTCGCTGAGCGAAATCTCGATCGAGGAGCGTTCGATCATCAGCTCGCTCGCGGCCACGAGCAATTTCTCTGCCGTGGAATTTTTTCCGCTGGGGAGCCTGTTCGGTACGCTGGTAGTCACGGAGATCCCTGAATGCACCTCGATAGGCGCGCAGATAAGCCCAAGCAGCGCCTCATCACAAGAATTAATTGATCGATTGACTAAATGATCTTGCGTCCCTTAAATCCGCCCCGACAACCGACCCAATCAAGAATTCAGGGAGAGACCGACATGGCCGAGGCTTACATCGTCGCCGCTGCGCGTACCGCGGGCGGGCGCAAGGGGGGCCGTCTCGCCGGCTGGCATCCGGCCGATCTCGCCGCAAAAGTGCTGGACGAGCTGGTCGACCGCACCAAGGTCGATCCTGCGCTGGTCGAAGACGTGATCATGGGCTGCGTGATGCAGGTCGGCGAGCAATCCAACAATGTCGCGCGCAACGCGATCATGGCCTCGAAGCTGCCGGAGAGCGTGCCGGGCACCTCGATCGATCGCCAGTGTGGCTCCTCGCAGCAGGCGCTGCACTTCGCCGCGCAAGCCGTGATGTCCGGCACCATGGACGTCGTGATCGCCGCCGGCGTGGAATCGATGACGCGGGTGCCGATGGGCCTGTCCTCGCAGCTCGCCGCCAAGAACGGCTTCGGCCATTACAAGAGCCCGGGCATCGAGGCGAGATATCCCAACATTGTGTTCAGCCAGTTCACCGGCGCGGAGATGATGGCGGAGAAGTACGGCCTGTCGAAGGATGATCTGGACGAATATTCCTATAACAGCCATCAGCGCGCGATCGCGGCGACCCAAGCCGGCCACTTCAAGAAGGAGATCGTACCGCTCGAGATCACCCGCGCCGACGGCTCCAAGGACACCCACCACATCGACGAGGGCATCCGCTTCGATGCCACGCTCGAGGGCATCAAGGGCGTCAAGCTGATCGCCGAGAACGGCAAGCTGACCGCGGCCAGCGCCAGCCAGATTTGCGACGGCGCCTCGGGCGTCATGGTGGTCAACGAGCGCGGCCTCAAGCAGCTCGGCGTCACACCGCTGGCGCGCATCCACCACATGACCATGACCGGCGGCGATCCCGTGATCATGCTGGATGCACCGCTGCACGCCACCAAGCGTGCGCTGGAGAAGGCCGGCATGAAGATCGGCGACATCGACCTATTCGAGGTCAACGAGGCCTTCGCCTCGGTGCCGACCGGCTGGCTCAAGACCACCGGCGCCGACCCTGACCGCCTCAACGTCAATGGCGGCGCCATCGCGCTCGGCCATCCGCTCGGCGGCTCCGGTACCAAGCTGATGACGACGCTGGTTCACGCCCTGCACCAGCGCGGCAAGCGCTATGGCCTGCAGACCATGTGCGAAGGCGGCGGCATGGCGAACGTGACGATTGTCGAGCGACTGTAAGAAAAAACAAAAGCGAGTAGTGAGTGGCGAGTAGCGAATGGTGAGTAGGCGAAGAGCGGTTGCCCTTCTCCCCTATTCGCCACGCGCTACTCGCCATTCGCGTTTTGAGGAAACGCCATGACTCACCCCTCCATCCATGCCCGCACCACGCCCGACAAGATCGCCTACCAGATGGCCGGCACCGGCAAGGCGATCACCTATCGCGAGCTCGACGAGCTTTCGAACCAGGGCGCGCATTTGTTCCGCTCGCTCGGCCTCAAGGCCGGCGACCACGTCGCGCTGCTGATGGAGAACCGCCTCGCCTTCATGGAGCTCTGCTGGGCCGCGCAGCGGAGCGGGCTCTACTACACAGCGATCAGCCGCTATTTGAAGCAGGACGAGATCGACTACATCATCGCCGATTGCGGCGCCAAGGTCGTGATCACGACGCCGAAATGCGCCGACCAGATCAAGGGCCTGATCAAGGGCGCCGCCGGCGAGCCGATCTTCTACATGATGGACGAGCCGCTGCCCGGCTTCCGCTCCTACGACGAGGAAGCAGCAAGTCAGCCAATCACACCGATTGCCGACGAGATCGCCGGCTATGACATGCTGTATTCGTCCGGCACCACCGGCCGGCCCAAGGGCGTCAAGAAGGCGTTTGAAGGCAAAGCCATCGATATGCCGAATCCGCTTCTGAAGGTGCTCTGCGCCGACATGTGCGGCATGAACACCGAAAGCACCTATTTGTCACCGGCGCCGCTCTATCACGCAGCTCCCTTGCGCTTCAACATGATGGCGATCGTGCTCGGCGGCACCTCCATCATCATGGAGCATTTCGACGCCGAGGAATTCCTGACGCTGGTCGAGAAATACAAGGTGACGCAGTCGCAGCTCGTGCCGACCATGTTCGTGCGCATGCTGAAGCTGCCGGACGAGATCCGCGCGAAGTACAACGTCTCCACGCTCAAGGGCGCCATCCACGCCGCGGCGCCCTGCCCGGTCGACGTAAAGGCCAGGATGATCGAATGGTGGGGGCCGATCCTGATCGAATATTACGCGGGCTCGGAAGGCAATGGCGTCACCGTCTGCAGCTCGAAAGAATGGCTGGCGCATCGCGGCAGCGTCGGTCGCGCCGTGGTCGGCAAGATCAAGATTCTCGACGAGAACGACGAAGAGCAGCCGACGGGCGAGATCGGCACGGTCTATTTCGCCGACGCTCCGGCGTTCACCTATCACAACGACCCCGAGAAGACGAAGAAAGCCTACAACGCCAAGGGCTGGTCGACGCTCGGCGACGTCGGCTATCTCGACAAGGACGGCTTCCTGTTCCTCACCGACCGCAAGTCCTACATGATCATCTCCGGCGGCGTGAACATCTACCCGCAGGAGACCGAGGATGTGCTGATCACCCACCCCGAGGTCGCCGACGTTGCGGTGTTCGGCGTCCCGAACGAGGAGATGGGCGAAGAGGTGAAGGCGGTGGTGCAGCCGCACGACATGAAGCGTGCCGGCAAGGCGCTCGAGGCCGATTTGATCGCCTACTGCAAGGGCCGCCTCTCTGCCATCAAGTGCCCGCGCTCGATCGATTTCGAAGCCGAGCTGCCGCGCACGCCCACGGGCAAGCTGGTGAAGCGGCATTTGCGCGACAAATATTGGCCGAAGACGGCGGCGAAGATCTAGCGGAGGTCTCGTAGGGTGGGCAAAGGCGCGAAGCGCCGTGCCCACGACGTCTCTATGTTACGACGAGACGGTGGGCACGCTCCGCTTTGCCCACCCTACGGCACGGGTGCAAGCCGCCTCAATCGAACAAACTCGGCGTATGGTTCACCAGCGCGCCTTCGATCTCGAGCATCTTCAGCTTCGTCACCACGCCGCCATTCGCCGAGAAGCCGCCGGGCTTGTTGCCGGCAGCCAGCACGCGATGGCAGGGCACCACGATCGGGCACGGATTGTGGCCGAGCGCCTGGCCGACGTCGCGCGAGAGCTGGACGCCGCCGAGCTGCTTGGCGATGTCGCCATAGGTGATGGTCTTGCCGGGCGGGATGGCACGGGCGATCGCGTAGACGCCGCGGTTGAACTCGGGCACGCCGTCGAGATCGAGCTCGATATCGGTGAGGTCATCCGGCTCGCCTGCGAGCAGTTTTGTCATGCGGTCGATCGCCTGCTGCACCTCGGCGGTCGGCTCGGTCTCAAGGGCATCGCCGTGGCGCTGGCTGATGCGGGTGCGGATCTTCTGCTCGCCGCCCATCGGCAATTGCGTGCCGTTGATGCCGCGCGGGCCCCAGGCGATTGCGCAGAGGCCGATCCTGGTATCGAACAAGGCAAAGTGCTGGTCGGTCATGGCTTGGTTCCTGAGCTTGCGTTGCCGTCGCATGCCCCCAATGTGATCTCGGACCAAATCTAGGCTTGGAAATAGTTGCGATCCACCCGGTTTCCGGGAATCTTGCACAGGAGTTCCAATCCCTTCGCGAGCCCGGAATGCAAAGCCTCCACGTCAACGGATACGACATGCCCTATCTCGACGTGGGCGAGGACAGCGGCCGGCCGCCGCTGGTCTGCGTGCACGGCTCGCTCAACGACTTCCGGGTCTGGGGCTGCGTCCTCGGCCCGCTGTCGCAACGGCACCGGGTGATCGCGGTCAGCCTGCGGCACTTCTTCCCGGCGCGATGGGACGGCATCGGCGACACCTACTCGATCGCCCAGCATGTCGACGACGTTATTGCCTTCATCGAGGAGCTCGACCTCGGGCCCGTCGACCTGATGGGCCATTCCCGCGGCGGGCACATCTGCTTCCGCGTGGCGCAGCGGCGGCCGGATCTGTTGCGGCGGCTGATCCTCGCCGAACCCGGCGGCGAACTCGATGCGAGCCTCGATCCCGACTATGTCGGCGGGCCCTCGCCGCTCCTGGCGCGGTTCACGGCCTCGGCCGAGAAGATCGCGGCCGGCGACGTCGACGGCGGCCTTGCCGTGTTCGTCGACACGCTGGAAGGCGCCGGCACCTGGCCGCGGCTGCCAGCCCTGGTGAAGCAGAACCTTCGCGACAACGCCACCACCCTGATCGGCCAGGTCCGCGACAACCGTCCGCCGTTCTCCAAGGCGGATGCGGAGGCGATCAAGATGCCGACGCTATTCGTCCTGGGAGCGCGAACCAAAGGCCTACTGCCAAAAGTACTGCATGCGCTCGCTGCGCATGTGCCCTATTCCAAGACCGCGATCATCCCGAACGCGACGCATCCGATGTTCGAGCAGGCGCCGCAGAAATACTCCGAAGTGGTTCTCGACTTCCTGGCGAGCTGATCATGCAGACATTCCGCGTCAACGGTTACGACATGGCCTATCTCGAAGTCGGAGAGGGCCATCCGCTGGTCTGCGTGCATGGCACGTTAGGGGATTTCCGGACCTGGTATTCGGTGCTCGGCCCGCTCTCGAAATCCCATCGCGTGATCTCGGTCAGCCTGCGGCATTTCTTCCCCGAACATTGGGATGCCGTCGGCGACGACTACAAGATGGCGCAGCACGTTGCCGACACGATCGCTTTCATCGAGCAGGTGACGCCCGCACCGATCGACCTGATGGGCCATTCGCGCGGCGGCCACATTTCCTTCCGCGTGGCGCAGGCCCGGCCTGATCTGCTGCGAAAACTGGTGCTGGCCGAGCCGGGCGGCGATCTCGACACATCCCTGCCGGTGCCGGAAGGCACGCCCGCGCATCCGCCGCTCGCGGCGCGCACCGCGCGCTCGGTCGAGATGATCCGCGCCGGCGATATCGAGGGCGCGCTGCAGAATTTCTACGAGGGCATCGAGGGTGACGGCTCGTGGCGGCGCGTGCCCGCGGCGGCCAAGCAGCAGCTGCGCGACAACGCGCTCACCTTCCTTGGCCAGATCAACGAGCAGCGCCGGCCCTACACGCTCAGCGATGCGCAGGCGATCCGCACGCCGACGCTGCTGATCGGCGGCGGCGCGACGACGGGAAGCCTGTCGGTGATGTGGCGCGTGCTGGCCGCGCACATCGCGGGCGCGCAAACGGCAGTCATTCCGAACGCCGGCCACTGGATGTTCGAGCAGGCGCCACTGGAGTTCGGCGAGGTGGTGAGCCGGTTCTTGGCGGAGTAGGTGCTCTCGTCGCCTCTCCCCGCAAGCGGGGAGAGGCGAGGGAAAGAGACCTCACACCTTCCACACGCCGACCGGCATCTTGATCGTTGCATTCAGCCGGTTCCAGACATTGATGGTCGCGATCGACAGGATCAACGTTGCGAGCTCGCGTTCGTCAAAGTGCTTGGAGGCCTCGTTCCAGATCGCGTCGGGCACCGGATCCTCGCGGTCGGCGAGGCGCGTGACGGCCTCGGTCAGCGCCAGCGCGGCGCGCTCGGCGTCGGTGAAATAGGGCGCATCGCGCCAGGCGGACACGGCGAACAGGCGCTCGTCGGTCTCACCGAGCTTGCGGGCGACCTTGGGGTGCATGTCGACGCAGACACTGCAACCGTTGATCTGGCTGGCGCGGAGGTGCACCAGTTCCAGGAGCTTTTCCGGCAGCCCCTGCTTGGTCAGATTGCCGAGGGATTGCAGGACATTCATGGCCTCGGGGAGGACCATGACAGGGTGATTCATGCGGGCGTGCATCTTTTTCGTCTCCATCGCTCGAATGTCGAAGGTTCCGGTCACATCGGCCGGATTGGCTTCGTCATGGGCATGACGGATCGCGACGAGGGAATGTGACCGATGACCGAAAAAAACTTCGAAGACGATTTTCTCAGCCACCAGTTTGAAGCGAGCCGGGACCATTTGCGCGCGGTCGCCTACCGCATGCTTGGCTCCGGCGCCGAGGTCGACGATGCCGTGCAGGAGGCCTGGCTGCGGGTCAGCCGCTACGACATGTCCGATGTTGCGAATTTGCGCGGCTGGTTGACGACCGTGGTCGCGCGCATCTGCCTCGACATGCTGCGCGCACGGAAGTCGCGCAAGGAAGAGCCGATGGGCCCGCATGTGCCCGAGCCGCTCGACGAGACGCGGGAGCGCGAGGCGGAGATGGCCGATTCCGTCGGCGCGGCGCTGCTCGTCGTGCTCGAGACCTTGCAGCCGGCGGAGCGGCTCGCCTTCGTGCTGCACGACATGTTCGCAGTGCCCTTCGAGGAGATCGCGCCGATCGTCGGCCGCTCGGTCGACGCATCGCGGCAACTCGCGAGCCGGGCGCGGCGGCGCGTGCAGGGGGCGCCGGTGCCCGAGACCGACCTGTCGCGCCAGCGCGGAATCGTTGATGCCTTCCTCAAAGCGTCGCGCGAAGGCAATTTCGAGGGGCTGCTCGCCGTGCTCGACCCCGACGTCGTCTTCCGCGCCGATCAGGCCGCGGTGCGGCTCGGCACGCTGCCGGAGATCCGGGGCGCGGATGCGGTCGCACAGCTTTACAAGGGCCGCGCCCAGGCCGCGCGGACGGCACTGGTCGACGGCGAGATCGGCGTTGCCGTCATCCTCGGTGGCCAGCTGCGCATCGCGCTGCGCGTGACGTTCAAGGGCGAACGCATTGCCGGAATCGAGGCGCTGGCCGATGCGGAAAGGATCGCCGCACTGGAGGTGGAGGTGCTGGAGGGTTGAGGCGGAGGTTTTTTCCGCGAAAACAACCCCATGCACAGTAGACGGGTATAGCGATATCAATGACTTAGCGAAGCCGCGCGGGCGCCCTGGGCGCGGGCGCGCAGCCGGTCTTGACGCCCTCCCCCTCCCGCGATACCTTCGAATACGGAATTCCGTATTCCCTCGCAGGAGCTGCCGGCGTGATCCCTCTCGACCCGCTCCCAAACCTGATCGATCAGGTCTATGCCCGCATCCTTGAGGCGATCTCCGACCGCACGCTTGAGCCCGGCCAGCGCATCCGGCAGAACGAGCTCGCCGACAAGCTTGGCGTGTCGCGCCAGCCTGTCTCGCATGCGCTGCACCTGCTGCACCGCCAGGGCCTCGTCGCCGAGAGCGGCAAGCGCGGCTTCGAGGTCACCCAGCTCGATCCCGCGCACATCCGCCAGCTCTACGAGGTGCGCGGCGCGATCGACGCGCTGGCCGCGCGGCTTGCGGCGAAGCGCGCCGCCAGCGACGCGGCAGGACGCGCGCGGCTGGAGGCTGCGTTCGCCGCGGGGCGCGGCATCGACCGCAACACGACACTCACTGAACTGATCGTGCTCGACGTGGATTTTCACCGCGCGATCTATCAGCTCGCCGGCAATCCCGTGATCGAGGAGACGATCGCGCCGCAATGGCCGCATATGCGGCGTTCGATGGCGACGGTGCTGTCGGAGCTCGACTACCGCGGCAGCGCCTGGGCCGAGCACGCTGATATTGCCGGACACATTCTCGCGGGCGACGCGAAGGCCGCCGAAGCCGCTGCGCTGGCGCATGCGCAGACGGCGGGACGGATGACTGAGGAGAGATTGAGGGCGACGGAGGAAGCGGCGGCGTAGCGATTTGCGCTGTCATTCCGGACGCGCGACGCGCGACTACGGTGCGCAAGTGCGCAACGGAGTTCGGTCCTGCGGACCGCCCCGGAACGACGAAACGACAAATAAACAAAACAGGAGGAAACGACCCATGAAACTGTCTCAAGAGCAATTGGAGTTCTTCCACCGCGAGGGCTGGCTGTTCCTGCCCGAGCTGTTCAATCAGGAGGAGGTCGATCTGCTGGCGCGCGAGGCGGTCGGCATCTACGACGCCAACCGTCCCGAAGTCTGGCGCGAGAAGAGCGGCGCGCCCCGCACGGCGTTTGCCGCCCATCTTTACAACGAGGCGTTCGGCCTCCTCGGCGCGCATCCACGCATGATCGACCCGGTCGAGCAGCTGTTCGGCGAGCCCGTCTACATGCACCAGTTCAAGATCAACGCGAAATCGGCCTTCACCGGCGATGTCTGGCAATGGCACCAGGATTACGGCACCTGGAAGCGCGACGACGGCATGCCGGAGCCGCGGGCCATGAATATCGCGATCTTCCTCGACGAGGTGATGCCGATCAACGGGCCTCTGATGTTGGTGCCGCGCAGCCAGAACGCCGGCGATCTCGAAGCCTCGCACGACCTCGCCACCACCTCCTATCCGCTGTGGACGCTGGACGAGGCGACGGTGACGCGCCTCGTCGCGCAGGGCGGCATCGTGGCGCCGACCGGCAAGCCAGGCGGCATGCTGATGTTCCACGGCAATCTCGTGCACGGCTCGGCCGGCAACATCACGCCCTTCCCGCGCAAGATCGTGTACCTGACGCTGAACGCGGTCTCGAACTACATCCGCAGCCCGACGCGGCCGGACTACATCGCACATCGCGACTTCGCCCCGATCAAGACGGTGGACGACGACGCGCTGCTGCGGCTTGCCCGTGCGCCGCGGCAGGCGGCGGAGTAAGTAGGTCTCGCGCCCCGGACGCAGCGCAGCGCTCCTTCAGCGATGCGCTGCTGAGCCGGGGCCCATGCCGCGCTGATAGTTTCCTTTCTGGATCCCGGCTCTGCGCAGCAGCACTACGTGCTGCACCGCGTCCGGGACACGACCATTACCAGGACAATCCCCCATGAACCTCTTCCGCCTCCTCCAGGCCCGCGCGTCCGCCGGCAAGCCGGTCCGGGTCGCATTGATCGGCGCAGGCAAGTTCGGCTCGATGTTTCTGGCGCAGGTGCCGCATACGCCGGGGTTGGAGGTGCCCATCATCGTCGACATCGACCGCGACCGCGCGCGCGAGGCCTGCCGCACCGTCGGCTGGAGCGCCGAGCGGATCGCCGCAACCGTCTTCACCGATGACGGCGCGCGCGCCATCGCCGGCGGCGCCATGGACGTGGTTGTGGAGGCGACCGGAAATCCCGCCGTCGGGATCAGGCATGCGCGCGCCGCGATCGCGGCGGGCAAGCATATCGTGATGGTGAATGTCGAGGCCGACGTGCTGGCAGGTCCGCTGCTCGCCGAGGAAGCGCGCAAAGCGGGCGTGGTCTATTCGCTCGCCTATGGCGACCAGCCGGCGCTGACCGCCGAGATGGTCGACTGGGCCCGCGCCACCGGCTTCCGCGTCGTCGCCGCCGGTAAAGGCACAAAATATCTGCCGGCCTATCACGACGTGACGCCTGACGGCGTCTGGCAGCATTACGGCCTGACCGCAGGCGAAGCGCAGTCGGCCGGCATGAATCCGCAGATGTTCAACTCCTTCCTCGACGGCACCAAATCGGCGATCGAGATGGCCGCGATCGCCAACGCCTGCGCCCTCGACGTGCCCACGGACGGCCTGCTGTTTCCGCCCTGCGGCGTCGACGATCTGCCGCACATCATGCGGCCGCGCTCGCATGGCGGCGTGCTGGAGCGGCCGGGCGTGGTCGAGGTCGTCTCCTCGCTCGAACGCGACGGAAGGCCGGTTTTTCGCGACCTGCGCTGGGGCGTCTATGTCGTGCTGGAGGCGCCGAACGACTATGCCGCTGACTGCTTCAGGCAATACGGCCTCAAGACCGACGGCAGCGGACGCTATGCTGCGATGTACAAGCCGTATCATCTGATCGGGCTCGAGCTGAACATCTCGGTGCTGTCGGCGGCGCTGCGGGGCGAGCCGACCGGCCAGGCCAGCGGCTTCCGCGGCGACGTTGCGGCAGTGGCCAAGCGCAATCTGCGCGCGGGCGAGATGCTCGACGGCGAAGGCGGCTATACGGTGTGGGGCAAGCTGGTACCGGCGGCCGCGAGCCTCAAGGCCGGCGCGCTGCCGATTGGCCTCGCCCACCGCCTGAAGCTGAAGCACGACGTCGCGCACGGCGCGGTGGTGCGCTGGAGCGACGTCGAGTTCGACGCCGGCAACGAGACGGTGAAGACGCGCAAGGCGATGGAGGCCGCGTTCGCAGCGCAGCATTGAGCGGCGCCACCGCAAGCTCAACCAAAGTGCGCTTGATTTGCGATCCCCCTTTGGTCATCCTGCACCTCGATCCGGGAACATAGAATTTCGGACGCAATAAAACGTCGGCCACCGGCGAAGACAAAGCGACGACAAGATCGCGATCCCTCGTCGAGGACTCGACAGGACAGGGAGGGACTACATGGAACGTCGTAAATTCCTGACGGCGGGCGGGCTGGGCCTGGCCGCGAGTGCCGTTGCCGCGCCGGCCGTTGCGCAGTCGATGCCCGAGGTGAAATGGCGGTTAGCTGCGAGCT